>JBIIMX010000049.1:0-13821 GCA_044337765.1 Pirellulales bacterium
CACCCATCGTCCACGAGCCTCCTGTAGCAAAATCCGCCGGCGACGAGCATGCCGCAGCCGGCGAACCAATACGCGTGACGCGATCACATTCCTCAACCCACAGACTTATTTTCCGTCATTCGGCACACCCGCGAGGTCGTAACCGCTCGATGCCACGATCTCCACCGGCAGGATCCGGCCCGTGAGCGGCCGTGCAGCCGAACTCCCCGGCGCGGTCACGTAGACCACGCAGTCGATGTCGGGCGCATCCGCCTGCGTTCGACCGATCCAGACATCCTCGCGCTCAGCGCTTTGCCGGTCGATGATCACATCGAGTGTTTTGCCGATCTGCCGGCGTGCATGTTCATGGGCGATCGCCTGTTGCACCTCCATCAACGCATCCCGCCGGGCCGCTTTCTCCTCGTCGGGCATGTGCCCATCGAGCCGCGCCGCGGGTGTGTCGGGCTCCAGCGAATAGGTGAACACCCCCACCCGCTCGAACTTCCACTGCTTCGCGAAGGCGACCATCTCCTCGAACTGCTCGCGGGTCTCGCCGGGAAAGCCGGTGATGAACGTCGTCCGCAGGACAAGGCCGGGAATCCGGCTGCGAAGCTTTGCAAGCAGGTCCTCCGTCGGCCCGCGGGCCACACGGCGTTGCATCCGCTTGAGGACCGGATCGCTGGCATGCTGCAGCGGCATGTCGAGATACGGGATGATCTTGCTGCTCGAAGCGATCGTGTCGATGAGTCGGTCGCTGAAATGGATCGGGTAGAGATACATGAGCCGGATCCATTCGATGCCGTCGACCTTTTCGAGTTCCTCCAGCAGTTCCACCAGCCGGGGCTCGCCGTAGAGATCCATGCCGTAGTAGGTGGTGTCCTGCGCGACGATCACCAGCTCCTTCACGCCGTCGGCGGCCAGTTCCTTGGCCTCGCGAATCACCTCTTCGATCGGCTTCGTGGCGTGCTTGCCACGCATCTTCGGGATCGCGCAGAACGTGCAGGTCCGGTCACAGCCCTCGGAGATCTTCAGGTAGGCCATGTGCCGTGGCGTGACCCGCATGCGTCCGGAGTCGTCGAGCGCCCGGGCTGGTGCCGGGCGGAAGATGCTCCGCTGATCCCCGAGGCCGCCGATCAGCCTTTCGGCCGCACGGGCGATCTCGTCTCGCGAGAATACGCCGATCACGGCATCCACACCGGGCAGTTCGGTGAGCAGCGACTCTTTCTGCCGCTCAGCCAGGCAGCCGGCCACGATCACACCCCGCGTGCCGCCGGCCCGCTTCAGGTCGAGCATCTCGTTGATCGCGGCATACGACTCCTGGCGGGAGGCGTCGATGAAGGCGCAGGTGTTCACGACCACGATGTCGGACCCCTGCGGCTCGCCGACGAGCTGCCAGCCGTCCTCTCGGAGCAGCCCGAGCATCCGCTCGCTGTCGACGAGGTTCTTGGGGCAGCCGAGGCTCACCATCGCGAACGTGCCGCGGCAGGTCGAGGGATCGATCGGCTGCACTGCCGCCATCACGGCGGTCCCGCTCCCGCAGGCTTCGCCCGTGGCCGACGGATCGACGATTGGCAGGGATGAGGTCTGGGTCATGGTCAGGCCCGCCCGCCGATCAGCTTGTCGAGCTCCTCGCGGAGTTTCGGCAGGATCGCATCGTAGGGATAGGCGCCCAGCTCGGCAGAACGCTTCTTGAGGTTTACGTGGGTCGGGCCGCACCAGAGGCCAAGATCGGCGTCGTCGGTCTCGCCGGGACCGTTCACTCGGCAGCCCATCACGGCGATGGTGATGGCATGATCCTTGGCGTAGGCCGTCATCTCTTTGACCTGCTTGGCGAGTTCGATGAAGGCCTCGTTCTCGACCCGGGAGCAGCTCGGGCAGCTGATGATGTTCAGAGAACTGAGCCCGTAGTCGACGACGCTCCGCACCCTGCCCGCTGCGATGTCGGCCAGAATGGCCTGGGCGGCGGCGATCTCCTGAGGTTTGTCGGCATTGGGCACCGTGAGCGACACGCGGACGGTGTCTCCGATGCCGCGGCTGATCAACTGCTCGAACGCGATTCGCGTCTTGATGATGCCGTCGGGAGGCATGCCCGCCTCGGTCACCCCCAGGTGCAGGGGCACGTCGGGCCGGGCCTCGGCGAACCGCCGGTTCACATCGATCACTTTTTTGGGATCGGAATCCTTCAGCGACACGGCGTACCGCGTGAAGCCGAGCGAGTCGAGTAGTTCGCAGTGTTCCAGGGCGCTGGCCAGCATGGGCCCGATCGAATCATCCTCCGCGAACTGCTCTTTCTTGGCGGGGTCGACGCTGCCGCAGTTGACGCCCACCCGCAGGGCGCAGTCGTTCTTGGCGGCAACGTCGGCGATGAACCGCACCTTGTCCTGCCACGGCTTCGTTGGCTCGTGGTGGTAGAGATGACCGGGGTTATAGCGGAGCTTGTCGACGTGCGGGGCCACATCGGCGGCGAGCCGGTAGTTTTCCTGAAGGTCGATGGCCAGGTTCGCAGGTGTGCCGGCTCGGATGGCGGGCAGGGCTGCGGCGTCGGACTTGCTGTCGACGGCGATCCTGACGACGCCGGCCCCGGCTTCGTGGAGGGCGTTGGCCTGAGCGAGCGTTGCGGCCACGTCGGTCGTGTGGGTGGCTGTCATGCTTTGGGCTGCGATTGGGTGGCCGGCCCCGATCGTGATGGTCCCGATTCGCACGGCCCGCGTTGGATTTCGCTTTAACTCGACCACGGCATCCTCTCCGGCGACACTGTTTTCCGCTCGTTTCTCAGGTTCCTACCCCCTCAACCATAGCAGACGCCCGCCCTTGGGCGAACCCGCCGTTCCGGCCCGTCATGCGCTACGACCCCGCTCTCCATATCGTCCTTCACGAGCCCGAGATTCCACCCAACGCCGGCAACGTGGGGCGGACCTGCGTTGCCATCGGCGCGAAGATGTGGCTGGTGCGGCCGCTCGGCTTCAAACTCGACGATTATTACCTTCGCCGTGCCGGCCTCGATTACTGGGAAAATCTCGAGTGGGAGGTGGTCGACTCCTGGGACCACCTCCTGGCGGCACTCGCCGCGGTTGGCCGGCAGCCGACCTGGCTGTTTGAGACGGGGGCCACACGGGGCTACACGGAGGTGGCCTACAGCCGAGGCGACGTGCTCGTCTTCGGCAGCGAGTCGCGGGGTCTGCCCGAGTCGCTGCAGGCGGCCCACGCCGATCGGATGCTCTCGATCCCCGCACGGCCGCAGGTGCGGAGCCTCAATCTCTCAAACTGCGCAGCGATCGTCGCCTATGAAGCGATCCGCCAGTGGGGCGGCAGCGTCTGAGGAGTATCCTCCCGTGGACGCGAGTTTTTAAGCGTGCCGTGTCCCCGTGGAGGCGAGTTTTTAAGCGTGCCGTGTCCCCGTGGAGGCGAGTTTCTTAACTTGCCGTGTCCCCGTGGAGGCGAGTTTCTTAACTTGCCGTGTCCCCGTGGAGGCGAGTTTTTTAACTTGCCGTGTATTGGCTCCGAACCTCACACGTTGAAACCTTCTGGCCACGGTGTCAAACGCTTCGGCCAACTCAAGCCTGCCCGGGGCGATTACTCCGGCCTCTGCGCTGCGTAGATCGGAAGGTGCCGGTAGTAGCTCTCGAGCATGTATGTGCAAAAGCACGTCACGAACAACCGCCCTCCGATATGGCCCCAGCGATCGAGCGATGGGTCCCAACTCCCCCGGTTCTTCCCCTTGAGCACCTGCTCACGGGGCAGAACCTCGCGGAGCCGCTCGTTCCAGCGTTGCCACGGCTCACCCTCCAGGTTGTGGGCTACTTGGGTGATGTAGTACCAGGCATACACGTCCTTGCTGTCGCCCTCGAAGTCGAAGATCTTTGCTGACATGAGGAGCTCAAACCCTTGCAGCAGCCGCGGGTCTTGCTGCGACCAGCCAAGATATTGGCGGCAGAGGAGTCCCTCGGCCGTCACCGCCGGCGTCACCTGAACGACCGGCTTGAGCGGGGTCTCGCGCCGGTAGCCGTAGCGGGTGCCCCCGGCATCCTCCACGGTGCCGAGAAAGGCTTCGATGCCAGCGAACGCAGCAGGCGGCACTTCCATGCCGGCCATTTCTGCGGTCTTGAGCGCCATCATGTACCAGCCGGTGACGGACATGTCGCCATCCTTGCCCGGCTCATACCGCCAGCCGCCGTTGGGCCCTTGTGCGGCGACACAGTAGGCGACGGCTCGGGCCGCTGGGTCCGCGAGTTTCGGGTCGCGGGTCATGCCGTAGAGCTCGCACAGTGCCATCGTCGCCTGTGCATGGGAATAGAGCGAGTGCTGCAGCGGCATCGGTCCGACGTCGAACGTGCCATCCTCCTGCTGCTGCCTGAGGACGGTTCGCCATGCCCGGGCTACAACCGCGCGGTGCGGTCCCTCCCATATTGTGTTGCCCGCTGCCTGAAAAGCCATGAGGGCCATTGCAGTCGCCGCGAGTTGGTTCTCCTGCGAGCCGCCGCTTTCATAGGGTCCTTTGAGGCTCCAGAGACCGTCCTTCTGGCTCTGCTGATTCTTCAGCCAATCGAGTGCCAGTGTCACCGCAGTCTCGGTCGCTTCGCTGCCACCTGCCGCTTGCAACAGCACCACCTTGCGGCCGGCTTCTCGGCCGTTGAGCAGCATGCCCACCGCCGGCGCCACCAGCGGTTCGGCAGCCACTGCCGTTGCCGTAGCGGTCTCGGGCAGGTCTGGCATGACGACGGGAGCAGCCTGCGGTGCCTCCACCGCCGGCTGCTCCGCCTCAGCGACCTCTGTCTTTTCTTGCTCGGGCGATTTGGTCGGCTCCTTTACCGGCACGATGTCGATGCCGGCATCGGCCGTCTGGACGCTCGCCTGCCCAAACGCCAGGCTGAGCCGAAGCTTTCGCGTCGGTCGTTCCCTCACCATCCAGAGAGTGAGCGAAAGCAGCAAGAGGCAATGCAGCGAGAGGCTGACCGAAAAGGCCGGACTCGTGCGGACAATCTTGGCAAGCCATTCCCGGAATCCGCCGCTCCCCCCCCACCCGAACGACGAAGCGTTTGAGGCGGCTGGCTGAAGCACCCTCGGTAGGCCGCTGACCACGGGTTCATCAGGCCATCCGCTACCGGGGCGGTCTGGTCCGATCTCGGCCGGACCGACGCTCGATTCGCGCGCCCAGGGAACGCCCCCGACAATGGCCTTTGATCCAGCTGGGCCCGTCGAACCGAGTGCCCATGGCGTCGTAGGCTGCCTGAATTCCTGATGGTTCATGAGGCGAAACCTGCCGGCACGATCGATCCATCCGCACCCGGGCTTCTTTTCCTGGTGTCGAGAGTGTATTATTCCGAAGCAAGCCTCGGAGAAACATCCCGAATCAGGCCCAAGATCGCCGCAGTCTTCGTCATCGTCTATTCGGGAGCTGACTTCGGAGTTCAAGCAAATAAAAACATGTCGCGGGGTGGAGCAGCCCGGTAGCTCGCGAGGCTCATAACCTCGAGGTCGCAGGTTCGAATCCTGTCCCCGCCACTTTACGCCCGCCGGGCCGTCCTTGGCCCCGGCGGGCTTTTTTTGCGCGGCATCCTGCCGCGGGCCAGTTTCGGTAACTCACGCAATTCCCGAGAGAACCCGCTGCAACCTGAGTGGTGGCAGCGGGTTCTGTCGTTTCGTGCGGCTCCGTGCTGCCGGATGCGGACGCCTGCGGAGTCGCATTTCGCGTCGCAATGGATGCGCATTTCGCGTCGCACTCTGACTGGCCCCCCTGCACCACCTCGACACCGCCCGAGGGCTCGCCTCGCCGCCGCCCACGACGTCTTCAAAGTGGTGATCGCGGGACATCAGGTAGTGCTGCGCTGCCACCTTCGGCGAGTGTCCCAACCACTTGGCGACCACGTGGGACGGATACTTCCCAACCCAGTCCGTCGCGCACGACGCCCGGAGGTTCTGGAGGAGCCGCGGCCAGAGGGAGTGCCCGGCATTCCCGATGATCCGCTCCAAATACGTCCGCAGGTTCACGCCCGGCCGCGAAGCCATCGGCACAATGGACGTCGCCCCGGGTTCGGCACGCTCGAAAGCCTCTGCCAGGAGGGCTCGCAGTTCGGGGCAGATCGGCACGCATGGTCGGCCCCATGATGCTCCGTTTTCTTGGCACGCACCGTCAGTCGGCCCTTCGCCCAGTTGACGTCGCCCCATGTCAGTTCACCAATCTCCGTCGGACAGCGGAGGCCGGAAAACCGCGCGAGTCCGACTGTGTTTGACTCGATCTTCGCATTGGGACCGATGACTCCTGCCAGCACGTCGAACTGCTCCTCGTGACATCGCTCGAGTTTCCCGCCCCGGAACGAGGCGCGGCCTGACGCCTGCGCCACAGGCCAGCCTGGGCATCTGCAGGGGCACTCGATCACTCGGCCGCGCCTTCCGCGATGTGTTCCCAGAGCTTTGTGTGTGGGCCGAGCGTTGTCGATCGCCACCCCGGCTGGCCACTGAGAAAGGCCTCGACCGCGGTGCGCTCTGGGTGGCAATTGACGTAGAGAAACGAATCGAAGGCCTCCACGCATTCAGCCAAGCTCTTCATTGTGCCCGGCAGGTAGTGACGGCCGAGCGCCTCACCGATCCGAACACCGATCGGTAGACGGTGGAGATGGCTGTCGCTCAGCATCACCACCCCCCCGGCGGGCCTTCGATACCAACCGAGTTCGGAGTGGAGAAGGACGTCCGTCGTCACGACCGGGATCCCGGGACGCTCGCGAATCGCTTGCAGGGCCTCCACTTCGAAAGAAGCAGGCCGCCTCGGTCGGAGCGTCTTCATGGCGACAAACATCGTCAGCACCACCGCCGTGGCAAGGACGAGCCGCCGCCCCCACAGCCCGTCGTGAAGAAGGGATGTCCCCATTCCCCGCTCCGCAGCGGGGGGCTCCCGCTGCCAGAGACGGGCGACGAGTGAGTCGGCGACGAAGGCAATCGCCAGCATCCAGACGAGGGAAAGGGGGAACAGATAGCGGTCGAGGAAGATGTTGCTGGCCACCCGAGATTCGATCCATGCCGCCACATAAAACATCTGGCTCGCCACGGCCAGAAGGGCGATCGCCCGCATCCGCGCGGGCGTCCTCCGGCCACCGGTATCGAAGGCCCCGCGCCGCCCCTCGGCCACCAAGGCCCAAACCAGCAGGGCCATCACGAACACCGAAAAGGCCCCGATGCCCGAAGCCATCTCCGCATAGAGCTGCGTCAGCCCGGGCTTGGGGATCCAGTTGAACTCCCCGCCCAGCCGCCGCTGGGCGAGATAGAACGGCAGCGAGGGGATCACCGCCAGCCATCCGAGCATGCCCTGAAGGGCGTACCGTCGGTAGCGATGGAGGTGCGCTGGCCAGAGGAACCCCGCCGTGAGCGCTACCGACACGAGCAGGGCGCTGAGCAAGCCTCCGACATAGTGAACCGCCACGAGGCACCCGTGGGCGAGCGTGACCAGCCACGGCTCGCGACGTGCCATCGCCCCCTCCTCCGAGCAGCGCAGATAGAGCCCCACGACGGCGACATAGGCGGCAAAATAGAGCGCATAGCAGCGTGCCTCGGTGGTGTTGAAAAGAACCGTGGCCGATGCCAAGGGGAGGCACACCGCACACCACGTCGCCACCCAGCGGTTCAACGATCGCCGCAGGCAGAGCCAAAAGAAGACGATCCCCACCCAGATAAACAGCGCCGACGGAAGCCGGAGAGCAAACTCCGACACCCCGATCACTCGCGCGATCCCCCAGCCGAGCACGAAGCTCAAGGGAGGCATGGCACTGATCTCGTCGCACAAGCCCCCGAGCATGTGCGCGAAGGATGGATCCGATACCGCGAAGGCCGTGTAGGCTTCGTCACACCACAGCGGGCGGGCCTGGTCGCGGAAGCATCGCACGAGCAACGCGGCCGCTGCCGTCAGGAGAACCAGCCATTCGCCGGGATGCACGGGCCGCGACCGCGATCCGATCCCCTCGACACTCGATGCCTCTCCGCCGCGGCTCGTTCCTGAAACTCGAGGCTTATCCACAAAAATGCCCCCCAAGGGCCCGAAGGCAGAACACACAGGCACGTTCGATCACAACGGCTTTTTCCGGTAGTCGCCGCGGCTGAAATACTTCTCCAGCCAAACGTAGGCCACGATGAAAAAGTAGCGGCTTCCCATCTCCCGGATCTTGAGCTTCGCGACGCCGCTGCGGCGATTGCGCCACGTGATCGGGATTACCGACCACGAATACCCCCGCACGATCGCCTTGAGGGGAAGCTCGACAGTGATGTTGAAATGGGGGGAGAGGATCGGCATGCAGCCCTCGATGACCCCCCGACGGTAGGCCTTGAAGGCGTTGGTCGTGTCGTTGAGCCCGTGACGGAAGAGGATCCGCACGAAGAGATTGGCCATGCGGTTGAGGGCGAGCTTCACCCGCGGGTAGTCGATGACGCCGCCGCCCGCCATGAAGCGACTGCCGAACACGCAGTCGACTCCCTTGTTCAATTCCTGCCAGTAGCGGACGACGTCGCGGCAGTCATCCGATTCGTCTGCCATCATGATCACGACAGCGTCGCCCGTGAAAGTCTCCAGGCCCTTGCGGATCGCAAGGCCGAAACCGTGCGGGCCGTCATTGCGGACTGGCTTCAACTCCGGGATCTCCCGGGCGAGCTCGGCGAGGATCGCACCCGTGCGGTCGCTCGATCCGTCGTCGACGACGACGATCTCGTGCGGCAGTCCGCAAAGCCGCAACTCCAGATTGAGGTGGTGCACCGTTGAGGCGATGCAGCCCTCCTCGTCCCGGGCCGGAATCACGATGCTTAGACGTTCGAGCTCGTTCACGATCATGGCTTCCTGAGCACGACGATGAATTGCTTACCGAAAAACTGCCACAGAAATGGGAGTCTGGCATACAGCCGCACTCCCCACAGAGGAGGGGCGAAGCCCTGGCTCATGGAATAGGGGAGCGTTTTCCCCCACTCATGCTCCACGACAAAGCCGGTCAGCCGGCCGAGCTCGGCGAGTGACTTCTCGGTGAGGGGCAGATAGTGATCCCAGAAGTCCCAATACGCTCCCTGGACGAGCCGAATGTTGGGCCCAACAGCGACCAATCGCCCCGAGGGGCGGAGTGCCAGGTGGGCACGCTCGAGCGTGCGGTGCAGTGTGGCCTTGTCGGGCAGATGTTCAAAACAATTGCTCGTGAAAACCAGGCCGAGTGATCCTTCTTCAATCGGCCAAGGGGCGGAGCAGTCCTGCTCCAGAAACCGGACTTCCCGCCGGAGCGAGTGCTTGGTGTCGGAGTTGAGGTCCATAGCGAACCGCCCCGGAGCCTCGACCTGGTTGATGAACTCTCCGTGCCCGGCTCCCAGGTCAAGGATCTGTCCATCGGCGGGGATCCACCGGGCGAACACCGCCCCGATGAGAATCCGCCAGACAGCCAATCGATACTCCTTTTGGCCCTCGAAGCGCATGCGATAGATACGGGCGAGTTCGCCCCCATCGTGCGTGAACACGCTCATGATTCGGCAATCTCCGCGAAGATCCCGAAAAGAGGCGTGACCGGTTTCCAATCCCACGTCTCGGCGGCCCTCGTGGCATCGAGCACCACCCAGGGAAGATCGAAGGGACGAGGCATCGGATCCGAGCCAACCTCATGCGGCCCGAATCGGTCGCGGCACCAGGCGCTGAGATTCGCAAGCGAGCAGGCGTGGGAAAGGCCGCCGGAGAAGTTGCAGATGCGCGGGTTGATTTCGCCGCTCTCCCGGCCGGGAGCGCCGGCGGCAAACTGCTTCACGATCACCGCCGTGAGATCGCGGGGATGGAGGAAATCGCGGACCTGCGCCCCTTCACCGCCAAACCCGATGTATCGGAGCGGCTTCCGCTCCCGCCAGGCCCGGATCCAGTAGGCCACAATCCCCTGGTCGGCCTTGCCGAACTGCCCGGCCCCCGCGAGCACGCCGCAGCGATTAATCCAGAGCGGGAAGCCGAAAGCATCGGCGTATTCCAGGGCGACGAGCTCCGCGCATCGCTTCGAGATTCCATAGAGCGAGAGCGGCGGAACCGTCGAGAACGATTCCGCGATCCCCCGGCCGCTCAAGCCCGACGTCTGGCTGAGCGCCCCCGGTGCGGGAGCAAACGCCCCGTCGATTGTCTCCACCGCAAGCGCCGCAAGCGGCGCGATCGAGTAGACCCGGCTCGTGCTCAAAAGAATGAGCCCCGCACCGTGGGCCCGACAAAACTCGAGGACGCGGAGCGTGCCGATGAGATTGTGATCCATGACGCCGAACGACGACACCGCCCCGCCAACCCCGGCCAGCACGCTCGGCTCGGCGGCACAGTCGAGCACCCAGTCGACGCGGCCGATTCCCGCGAGATCGTCCTCGCTACGAATGTCCCCCTCGACGACCTCAACGCCGAGACGGCGGAGCGGCTCGACGTTGCCCCGGCTGCCGTCGCGGAGGAAGTTGTCGAGGCCGACGACCTCAAGGCCAGGAATCGCTGCGAGCAACGTCGGGATCAGCGTCGATCCGACGAAGCCGCACGCGCCGGTGACAAGCAGCCTCATCGCTCACTCCATCCGCGGACGATCTCGGCGAAGATGTCGTCGAGGCTCTTGTCGAGCCGCCACTGGGGATAATGCGCGCGGATCTTCGCGAGGTCGGAGACATAGCAGATGTGATCTCCTTCTCGGTGTGCCTCGACGTAGCTCCACACCATCTTCCGGCCTGAGAGCTGCTCGACGCGATCGAACGCCTCGAGTATCGAGCAACTGTTGGCCCTGCCGCCACCGATGTTGTAGACCTCGCCACTTCGCGGCGCCGCGATGAACGCCTCGATAAATCTGGCCACGTCATGGGCGTGGATGTTGTCGCGGACCTGCTTCCCCTTGTATCCGTAGACGTTGTAGGGCCGATCCTCGAGATTGCACTTCACGAGGTAGC
This sequence comes from Pirellulales bacterium, assembly GCA_044337765.1. Lineage (GTDB taxonomy): Bacteria > Planctomycetota > Planctomycetia > Pirellulales > UBA1268 > CAMCQY01. The sequence goes on from JBIIMX010000049.1 coordinate 10,882, forward strand.
TGAGGAAGCCGTGGAGCTCGACCCCGCAGTGGGCTGGCCCCGTCAGGCAGCCCCCCCGCAGGCAGCAGGTCGGCATGGAAAAATAGCGACCATACTCCTGTACCATCACGTCGGCGGCGACCTTCGAAGCCCCGAACAGCGAGTGCTTACTCTGATCGATGCGGAAGGTCTCGGGGATCCCATCCCGCCAGGCAGGATCGGCGTAGTCGAAGCGAGTGGCGAGCTCGACCAGCGCCAGCTCGTTGGGCGCGTCGCCATAGACTTTGTTCGTGCTCATGTGCACGAACGGCGATTCCCTCACGCTTCGCCTGGCCGCTTCGAGGAGATTGAGCGTGCCGACGGCGTTGGTGTCGAAATCGTCAAAGGGAATAGCGGCCGCCCGGTCATGCGAAGGCTGGGCCGCGGTATGGACGATTGCATCGGGTCGAACGTCGTCGATGAGCCGGAGAACCCCCTCGCGATCGCGGATGTCGATCTCGTGGTGGGAGAGGCGGGGGAGCCCCGACAGCATCCGCTCATGGTTCCAGCGGGTATCTCCCGCGGGCCCGAAGAACACGGCGCGTTGGTTGTTGTCGATGCCGTGGACGGCCCAGCCAGCATCGTGGAAGTGGGTCGCCACCTCGCTGCCAATCAGGCCCGATGATCCGGTGACAAGGAGTCGCTTCGTCATCGAATCGGCTCCCGTTTCCTGACAGCACGGCCCGGCCATAACATGTGCCATGACCGGGCCGCTTGTCTGAATGAGGAATCCAGAAGACACTGCCGCCCCCGCCATGAAGATCACTTCGCGGCGGCGAGATCAGCCTTCTTATCCTCGATGATTTCCTTTTGGATGGTTCCCGGCGTCGGCCTGTAATTCGAAAACTGCATCGTAAACACGCCCTATCCCTGCGTCATGCTTCGCAGGTCGGTCGAGTAGCCGAAAGTCTGGGCCAGCAGCACCTCGGCGATGGTTGTCGGGCTATTGCCGAAGGTCTAAGGATAGATCGGCCAATGGCACTTCGGCAAGCGTCGGCCGAGCGGGGCGGATCATGATGAGCAACATCCGGGACCGGTCGGGCTGGATGCGGCCCGATCGTGGAGGTGCCGAGGAGCTTCCTATCCACACTCAAGATCGAATTTTTCTCGTTGCCGCAGACCGGCCTTGAAACCGTTTTTCTCGCGGACCGTCCGCACCGTGGCATGGAATGCCGTCAGAGGCTGGGGATTTCGATCGCGGGGAGCGCGCGGGCTTCGTCGGCGCTACACTCGCGCATGATTTCCATGCCTCCTGCCCTGCTCGACTATTCCGGAATCTGCGTAGTCGGACTGGTCAGAACAGCGATCAACCGCGCCAGCACTGCCTTCCTCGCTGCCTCCGGAATCCCCATTCCCGCCACGAGGACTACAGCCTGGGCCAGCAACTCGATGCGGACCCCCGAAATCGCGTCGCAATCTGCGTCGCAGCTGGACACGACCCTGTGATTTTGCGAATCAAACCGCGTTTGTTCGGTTCCTGTCCCCGCCAATTTCACGGCCGCACTGACCTCCATGGCCGGTGCGCCCGGTTATTTTTGGGCGGCCTCGTGCCGGGAGCCGGTGTCGGCAAACTGCGACATTCAATGAAGCCTTCGACGAGGGGCTTCCAAAGCTCGGGCGTGCGTCGAAGCTGCGAATCGAAGTCGGGCGGCAAGGAGTCGCCTTACAAGCCGCCCGTTGCCTCTTCAATGAGCGGGTCGAGGCCGGACAGCCGCCAGCTCTGGCAGAGGGAGCGTATGGCGGCCATGTCAACGTCGGGGTTGTAGGCGAGGAGTTCTACGATGTCCGCACGAGATTTCGTCCCTCCGGCGTAGAGCTTGAGCGCAACCAAGTGCGGCAGAGGCACGATCCTCAGGCCGCTTCCGGGACGGATGACCGTCTCGGCCGCCGCAAGTCCACCTTCGATAACCGCCGGAAACCGTCCACCGTAGTTCACGATCTGGACGAGACCGAATGGGCCTCGCACGTCGACGACACCGCCGAGCGGATCCTGTCCGTCTGGCTCTCGAAGCTCGACCTCGAAGCCCGCCGTCCGCAGCGCTTCGGCGACCTGTCGCAGCGTGCCAAGATCGGTGTTCACGCCGAGATCAAGATCCTCGGTAAACCGGACGTACCCGTGCGCCGCCAACGCGACGGCCCCGATGACCACCGCCCCCACGCCCCGTGATTCGAGAATGCCGGCGACCTCTTCCGCGGCCCGAATAACCTCCTCGGGGTCGCTCATGGGTCACGCCTCGCGGGGCGACGGACGCAACGCCGCGAACCTCGCAGCCAACCCCAGCGCTGCTTTGACCCGCTCTTCGACCGTCATTCGGCGGATACGGTCGATCTCAGCCTGCCGCGAGGCGGCATGACTGACACTGGGGCGAAGTCGGGGAAAGGATCGCTGATCTTTCATACTCTCTATCGTAAATGAAAGAGATTCCGACTTCCAAGAGCAAGCGAATCAAAGGGGCAGGCCGGCCAAACGGCGCTGCCGCGAGCGTGTGCCGTTTGATGAGCAGTCAATGTCCTGCGGACTTCGCTTTCCGTGCCTTTGCGGGCTACCACCTCACGGCGATCCACCTGCAACAGGGGCTCCCGACCGGCAAATACACGGGTTTACCTCAGCAGGCGGGCTAGTATGAGGTAGCGATCAGGAACCTTCCCTGCCCTCCTCGGCTATTCCGGAACCCGCGTAGTCGGACTGGTCATGACGCTGCCCCCGTCTTGATACCAGCCGGGATGTTAGCCATGCAGGGCCAGTAGATGCGGATGCGTTCCCTGAGCGCGTCCTCTTATCGGGCGTCGCCGCTTGATCAGGCCGAGGCAACCGACGACGAAGGCGACGACGCTGCCGACGCCAGCTGGATCGATTTCCGGAACGCCCGTCGTCAATGTGTACATCGATTCGGCGAGGATCGAATAACCCGCAGCGGTCGG
>JBIIMX010000394.1:0-3641 GCA_044337765.1 Pirellulales bacterium
ATTGGCTTCGAAGGGGCTGGGCGGCGACGCCACGGTCACGATCTGCCACAGCCGCTCTGCCGATCTGCCGGCTATCACGCGACAGGCCGACATCCTCGTGGCGGCCGTGGGCAGGCCGCGAGTCGTTACGGCCGACATGGTGAAGCCGGGGGCCGTGGTGATCGACGTCGGCATCAACCGGATCACCGGGCCTGATGGCAGCAGCCGGCTTGTCGGCGACGTCGATTTCGATGCCGTCCGCGAGGTGGCTGGCTGGATCTCGCCCGTGCCTGGGGGGGTGGGCCCGTTGACGGTGGCCATGCTCCTCGCCAATACCCTGCTGGCCGCCGAACTGCGGGCCGGACGCCGCTGAGCGGCCGCCCGGCTGCATCCAAAGGGCTTTTTCGTTCGCCAATCTCGCCTTGTTCGGCCGTTGCGTGATCTCTATCTTCCCGACCCGCACGGGAACGCGCAACGTGGCAAACCCCCCAGCTTGCCCGCTCCGGTGCATCCTTCCCGTGTAGTCCTCATGCGGCCCGCGGTGGGGGCAAAGGCGTGGTCGTTCCGATGCTTGAGGAACCAATCCTCCAGGCATTCCGAAAGCTCCGGACTATGAATCACTTTCTTCGAGCGCTTCGCGACGCGGTCAAAAGCTGGCCGTTCCTGCTCGCGGCGTTCCTCTGCTCTGCATGTGTTGCCGGGCTTTGGGGCGCCAACATTGCCGCCCTCTTTCCGGTCATCGAAGTGACGCTCAACGGCGAATCCCTGCAGTCGTGGAACGGCCGCCGGATCACCGACGCGGAGCACCGTATCGAGGCTGGCCTGAAGGAGTCTTCCGCGCTCGAAGCGTCGCTGGCGGGCAATGCCCTGGACTCTGCCGCCGCCGCGAAGGCAGTGGCGCGTATCGATACGATCGCACTGAACCGCCGCGGCGACGAGGCGGTCGTCTATTCAGCCCGGAGGCTTGCCCCCTGGCTCGACCGGCTGCTGCCGGTCGACCCGTTTCAGACGGTGCTGATGGTCGTGGGCCTGATTGTCGTCAGCACGTTCCTGAAGCATGTCTTCATGCTGGCCGGCACGATGATGGTGGGATGGGTTGCGATGAACATCAGCCGCGACCTCCGCCTGCGGGTCTTCGACAAGGCCATTGAACTCGACAGGGCCCAGTTCATGCGGCACGGCTCGGCCGGCTTCATGTCGCAACTGACCCACACGACCGACATGCTGGCCGGGGGCATCACCGCGGTCTACGGCGGTGCCGTCACGGAGCCGTTGAAGATCATCGCCTGCCTCGCAGGAGCCTTTTGCATCTCCTGGCAGCTCACGCTCGCCTGCCTGACGCTGGCGCCGATCGTCGGCTTCCTCATGGTCTGGCTCAACCGCCGCATCCGGAGCGTTTCAAAACACATTCTCTCGAGGTCCAAGGGCTTCCACCACGTGCTGTTGGAAACGCTCAACAACGTGCTCACCGTCCAGGCCTACACGATGGAGGATTTCGAGCGACAGAGGTTCCGCAACTGCACGGGCGACATGCTTCGCACAGGCATGTGGCACACCTTCTACTTCGCCCTGGCGAATCCGATTACCGAGATTCTGGGCATCGGCATGGTGGCCACGTCGATCGCCGTCGGTGCCTGGCTCGTGATCAACCAGCAGACCCAGATCTTTGGCATCACCATGACGGACCGGCCCATGACCGTGCCGGGCATCATGGTCTTCTTTGGCATGCTCATCGGCGCCAGCGACCCGGTACGCAAACTGTCGGGCGTTCTCACCGGGCTCAACATGGGTGTCGTCGGCGCCCAGGCGCTCTACCCGCTGCTCGACACGCCGTCGAAGCTCCGGGAAGCGGTGTCGCCGCGGACGCTCCCTTCTCCCCATCGCGAGATCAGCCTGCGGAACGTGTCGTTCAGTTACGACGGCATCGATACGGTCGTCAAGAACGTCAACCTGTCGATTCGGTTCGGCGAGCGGGTGGCGATCGTCGGCCCGAACGGTGGCGGCAAGAGCACGCTCATCAACCTCATCTGCCGCTTCTACGATCCCACGGGTGGCGACGTGCTGCTCGACGGGGTTCCGCTCACCGACCTAGCTCTCCATGATCTTCGTCGTCGGATCGCGCTGGTGACGCAGCAGACCGAACTCTTCAACGAGTCGATTCTCTACAACATCCGCTACGGCCGCTGGGACGCCACCGAGGAAGAGATCGTCGCCGCCGCCAAACAGGCCCACGCCCACGAATTCATCGCCGATTTTCCCGAGGGCTACCGCACGATGGTCGGGCCCAACGGCTTCCGACTCTCGGGGGGCCAGCGGCAGCGGATCGCGCTGGCTCGCGCGATCCTGCGGAACGCGGAAATCCTCGTTCTTGACGAAGCGACCAGCCAGGTCGACGTGGAGAGCGAACGGCTCATCCACGAATCACTCGCCCGCTACGTGGAAGACCGCACCGTGATCATGATCACCCACCGTGCCAGTACGCTTGCGCTGGCGGATGCGATCGTGCACGTGGAGCATGGCACGGCCACGAAGAAACCCGCTTCGCAGCATCGGGCGGCTTGATAGACTGCGTGCATGGCCTCTTTTATTTCATGCATCTGCGGCTACCGCGGGCCGAGTGTGCCGGAATCCGGCGGTGACGCCTGTCCGATCTGCAAAACGCCCGCTGCGGCCCGCGATGAATCCCTGCACATTCCCTGCCCTCGGGGCCATGTACTGAAGGTGACTCCTGCCATGCTCGGGCAGCGGGTTGTCTGTCCGAAGTGCAACGATTTTTTCGTTCTGGCAGCGGAAGCCAGTGTCGAACGCAAGCGGGAGATGGACCGACTGCAGCACGAACAGGACTCGCTGCGTGCGCGAATCTGGCTGGCCCGCTCCTTGTGGGCGGCAGCACTCGTGGTGGTCGCGCTGGTGGCGTTGATCGTCGTCAGTGCGTTGCCCAAGTAAAAGACACCACGCCCTTTTCGCTCTGGCGGGCGGACGCATCTCCTGAGCCAGAGTCCTCACGGCCGCAGGTCGCTCCTGCTGCGGTTCGCAGCTGGCGAAGCAGTCTTGGGCCAGATGGGCAGGCCGGCGCGGATGAGGCCACGGCAAGTTAAAAAACTCGCCGCCACGCCGGGCCACGGCACGCTTGAAAAACTCGCCGCCACGCGGGGACACGGCAAGTTAAAAAACTCGCCGCCACGTGGGGGCACGGCACGCTTGAAGATGTGCCCCTACGCAGCGAGGGAGCCGGGATCGGTGAAGCTGGAGGAGACGAGGAGGATGTCCGACTTGATGTGCGAGTCATTCCGTCCCGGGTGGCAAGTCGGAATCTCCGAGCGACGGAAGCTTTGCCGTCCCGGCGGGGACCTTACCAGGCGGGAGTGCGACCGATGGGGCCACGGCACGCTTGAAAAACTCGCCTCCACGCGGGGACGCGGCACGCTTGAAAAACTCGCCGCCACGCGGGGATACGGCAAGTTGAAAAACTCGCCGCCACGCGGGGACACGGCAAGTTAAAAAACTCGCCGCCACGCGGGGACACGGCACGGTTGAAAAACTCGCCGCCACGTGGGGGCACGGCACGCTTGAACATGTGCCCCTACGCAGCGAGGGAGCCGGGATCGGTGAAGCTGGAGGAGACGAGGAGGATGTCCGACTTGATGTGCGAGCCATTCCGT
>JBIIMX010000050.1:0-13814 GCA_044337765.1 Pirellulales bacterium
CCCCCACCGAACTCACGCTCTCGGCGACCATCGTCGCCGAGAACTCCGCCATTGGGACCGCCGTAGGCACGTTCTCCACAGCGGATGTTGATGCCGTGAACACCTTCACGTACTCCCTCGTCTCGGGGGCGGATTCGGCTGGCAACGCATCTTTCACGATTAGCGGTAGTCAGTTGCAGACCGCGACCAGTTTCGACTTCGAGACAAAAAACTCCTATTCGATCCGTGTCCGGTCGACCGACCAGGGCGGGCTCTTCACGGAGAGGGTCTTCAGCGTCTCCGTCGTGAACGTCAACGAAGCTCCGGCCGCACTCTTGCTTTCCGCGTCGAGCGTCACCGAAAACGCTGTCGTTGGCACCACGGTAGGGGCGTTCTCCGCGACCGACCACGATGCGGGCGACACTCTCACGTATTCCCTCGTCTCCGGCACCGGCTCCGCCGACAACGCATCCTTCGCGATCAATGGCGATGAGCTCAGAACGATCGCCAGTTTCGACTTTGAGACGAAGAACTCCTACTCCATCCGCGTCCGATCGACCGACCAGGGTGGGCTCTTCTCGGAGAAGGTATTCAGCGTTTCCGTCACCGACGTCAACGAATCCCCTGAAGACATCGCTCTTTCCGCGTCGAGCGTCGCCGAGAACGCAGCTGTTGGGACCACCGTAGGCACGTTTTCCACAGCCGATGTCGATGCCGGCGGCACCTTTGCATACTCCCTTGTCTCAGGCGAGGGCTCCACCGACAACGCATCCTTCACGATCAGTGGCAGACAGTTGAAGGTCAACGCCAGTTTCAACTTTGAGACGAAGAACACCTACTCGATCCGCGTCCGATCGACCGATCAGGGCGGGCTCTTCACGGAGAAGGTCTTCAGCGTCTCGATTAGCAACGTCAATAATGCGCCCGGCGATATCGCTCTCTCCACGGCCGGCGTCCCCGAGAATGCTTCGATTGGTGCCGCCGTGGGCCTGTTCTCGACAACCGATATCGATACGGGGAACAGCTTCACGTATTCCCTCGTCTCCGGCACAGGCGCCACCGACAACGCATTGTTCACGATCAACGACGATGCATTGCGGGCGAACGCCAGTTTCAACTTTGAGACGAAGAACACCTACTCGATCCGCGTCCGATCGACTGATCAAGGCGGACTCTTCACGGAGAAGGTCTTCAGCGTGTCCGTCACGGACGTCAACGAATCCCCCGCCGACATCGCTCTCTCCACGTCGAGCATCGCGGAAAACGCTGCCGCGGGCAGTCTCGTGGGCAGGTTCTCCACAGCTGACCTCGATGCCGGCGATACCTTCGCGTACTCCCTGGTATCTGGCTCAGGGGCCGCGGACAACGCATCCTTCACGATCAGCGGCAGCCAATTGCAGGCCGCGAACAGCTTCGACTTTGAGACGAAGAACTCCTACTCCATTCGTGTTCGATCGACCGACCAGGGCGGACTCTTTGCGGAGAAGGTCTTCGTTATCTCCGTTGCCAACGTTAACGAAGCCCCCGCCGAACTCACGCTCTCGGCGACCATCGTCGCCGAGAACTCCGCCATTGGCACCGCCGTGGGCACGTTCTCCACAGCGGATGTCGATGCTGCGAGCACCTTCACGTACGCCCTCGTCTCGGGGGCGGGTTCGGCTGGCAACGCATTTTTTACGATCAACGGTGATGGGCTGCAAACTGCCGCGATCTTGAATCACGAGACGAAGAGCTCCTACTCCATCCGTGTCCGATCGACCGACCAAGGTGGACTCTTTACTGAGAAGGTCTTCAGCGTCTCTGTCGCCAACATGAACAAAGCCCCCACCGATATCACCCTTTCGGCGGCCAGCGTCGCCGAGAACTCTGCCGTTGGTGCCGCCGTAGGGACGTTCACTACGATCGATCCCAATCCGGGTGGCAACTTTACGTACGCGCTCGTCTCCGGGACAGGCTCAGCCGACAACCATCGCTTTATGATCAACGGCGATCAGTTGCAGGCAAAGGAGTCGTTCGACTACGAGAAGCTGCGTCATTTCACGATTCGCGTGGAGTCGGCGGATTCGAGGGGCCTGCGATTTTCGAAGGTTCTGCAGATCAACGTCACGAACGTTGCGGAGCCCCCTCGCATCGCGAACGTGGTGCTTCCGGAGGCGCGGGTCTATCGCAGAGGCGAGCGTATCTCTTGGACCTTCAACACGACCGAAAATGTCACGGTCACCGGCAGGCCTTTTCTTCCGGTATGGGTTGGTCGTCGCATGGTGTCGGCAGACTACGTGTCGGGCTCCGGCACCACCCAGCTGACGTTTTCTTACACGGTCTCCGGCAGAGACAACTCGAGTCGCGTTTGGCATGCAGGTGCGATTTCGCTTCGGCCGGGATCGCGGATGCTTATCGCAGACGGCCGCATGCCGCTGGCTTTGCCCGGCGGCAGCGCGTTCGCGCAGGGGGTGTCTATCGATTCGCGGCCCCGTAGCAGCTCGACGCGCTTCGCTGGGCTGGTTTCGCCGTCCCGCTGATCGAAAGCCTGCAGTCGGACAGCTACAGCCTGCAGTTGGCGATCTGCGTTTCGATGATCGCCGAGGCGCCGATGGCATCGAGTCGCTCCATGATCGCATGGGCCTCGCCCCGCTTTACCATCGACCGTACGGCGCACCAGTCGGGGTCCTCGAGACCGCTGACCGTTGGAGAGTTGAAGCCGGGCGTGATCTTTTCCGCGTCCGCGAGTCGCGTTCGGGGGACGTTGTATTCGAGAAGCGACCAATTGCGGGCGATCACGATCCCCTCCAGCCGCCGCACGATCCGGTCGGCCGTCGCCGCGTCGCCGACAGCCTGATGCTGCACGAGCACCGTCTCGTAGCGGCCGATCTCATCGAGCACGCGAAGGCGGTTGGCCGCGAGCGTGCTGCCGGTTTCGACGAGGTCGACGATCGCGTCGGCAACGCCCAGGCTGATCATGATCTCGACGCTGCCGGAAAGCTCGACGAAGTGGGCCTCGACACCCCGTTCCGCGAGCCATTGCCGCGTGATCCGCGGAAAGCTGGTCGCGACCCGCTTGCCGGCCAGTTGCCGGGCGGTGGTCACGGGTGAATCGTCGGCGACACAGAGGGCAAGCCGGCAGGAACCGATGCCGAGATCGAGACGGTGGGTGAGCGAGGCCCCGCTCTCGGCCACCAGGTCGGCGCCGGTAATGCCCAGATCGATCGCGCCTTCCGCCGTGAGCACCGGGATGTCATCAGTGCGGAGGAAAATCACCTCGACCGGCATGCCGCGGCACAGTGCGAAAAGGCTCCGCTCGTTGCGACGAAAGGATACGCCCGCGTCGTTGAGCAGCTGTGCCGAGACCTCCGCCAGCCGCCCCTTGCTCGGGACGCCGATCCGCAGCGGTCGCTCCTTTGGATGTGCGGTCGTGTCGGCTTCGCTCATGGGATGGCTCCGTCAGTCCGGTCGGGCGTTTGGGTGGGGGACGCGTGGCCTGCCGCGGCGGTACGGGAGGCCTTTTCGTCGAGTCCGGAGATGCCAAACCGACGGGCCAGTTCGTCCTCTACCTGAGAGAGTCCGATGCCGCGGCAGGCCAGCAGAACGAGCATGTGGTAGGCGAGGTCGGCTGCCTCGGAGACGACACGCTCGTCGGTTTCATGGTCTGCGGCGGCAACCAGTTCACCGGCCTCTTCGCTGACCTTGGCGCCGATCGCGGGCACGCCGCCGGCGAGGAGCCGACTGGTGTAGGATCGTGCAGAGGGATCGGCCTTCCGCGCCGCTACGACCCGCTCCAATGCTTCCAGGGTTTCGCCCAACCGACGCATCGATGGCTCCAGACAGTCACCAGCACCAGGCTGCCCTGCCGGCCGTTCCGGAAGGGCCCTCAACTGTAGCATGCCCGGACGGGGCATTCGCCGGCCCGGAATCCCGACCAGCGGACGCGTCAGGGCCGGTGCTGCGTGAGGACTGCTGGATTCTCACCGGCCCGACCGCAGCGGGAAAAACGGCCCTGGGGCTGCTTCTGGCACGCCGGCTCGATGCGGAAATCGTGAGCGTGGATTCGATGGCGGTCTACCGGGGCCTCGACATCGGTACTGCGAAGCCCACGCCGGCCCAGCGGGCGGAGGTTGCCCACCACATCGTGGATGTGGCGGAACCGGTTGAAATCTACACCGTGGCACGCTGGCTGGCCGATGCCGCGGCGGCCGTGGAATCCTGCCGGAGCCGGGGAAAGCGTGTGCTCTTCGTGGGCGGGACGCCGCTCTATCTCCGGGCCCTTCGTGACGGTCTCGACCCTCAGCCGGCCGGAAATGCTGCATTTCGGCAGCGGCTGGAGGACGAGGTGCGGGCGACGGGGTCCGGCCCATTGCACGCTCGATTGGCCCGGGTCGATCCGGTCTCCGCCGCCCGGATTCATGCGAACGACGTCCGCCGGATCATCCGGGCCCTGGAGGTCGTGGAGGAGACGGGGCGGCCGCTGCCGTCGTCATGGAGCAACGAGCGGCCGCTCGATCCCACCTTTTCTAAGCAGATGCTCATTCTGGACCAGCCGCGACGGATGCTTCGCGATCGCATCGACCGCCGGGTTCAGGCGATGTTTGCAGAAGGGCTCGTCGAGGAGGTGCGAAGGGCAGCCGCCCAGCCGGGCGGGATCAGCCCGACGGCCCGGCAGGCGGCCGGCTATGCCGAGGCACTCGGGGTTTTGGCGGGAACGATGACGCCCGAGCAGGCGATCAGGCTCACCCAACAGCGGACGCGGCAACTCGCCAAGCGGCAACTCACCTGGCTGCGGAGCTTCCCGTCGGCCATCTGGATCGGAACGTAGGGGCCGGGTCCACAAACGCCCGGCAGACGCAAAGATATCGACACGCACTGAACGATCGTTTATAACAAGCGCTTCAAACGATCGTTCAGTTTCCGCTCCGACCCGCCATGGCAGACGACCTCAAGCATCGCCTCATCGAGGCCGCGGGCGCCGCTTTCGCTCGACGCGGATTCGATGGGGCCAGTATCCGCGATATCTGCCGAGAGGCAGGAGCAAGCGTCGCTGCTATCCACTATCACTTCGGCGACAAGAGGTCGCTCTACATCGCCTGTCTCGAGTCGGCCCAGGCGGACAAAACCTATCTCGCCGTGCTGGCCACCCGTGACGAGGCGCCCGCCCGCGAGCGTCTGCGGCGGTTCATCCACGGCATGCTCGCGAACCAGAACGCGCCCGACAAGCCGGCGTGGCACATGGAACTCATCCTTCAGGAGATGATCCGTCCGAGCGATGCCACGCACGTGCTCGTCGAACGCTTCATTCGCCCGATGGCAGCGGCGCTCCGTGAGATCCTCGACGAGCTCTGCCCGGGGATCTCCGAGTCGGATCATGAGGGCTGGCCGACAGGGTTCAGCATCGTCTCCCAGGTGCTCTTTTACGGCACCTATGCCCCGATCGTGCGACTTCTCATGGGTGACGACGCGTTTCAGCGGATGTCCGTGGATGAACTCGCGGATCACATCACGCTGTTCACGCTGGCCGCCCTCGGGAAGGGGCAGCCGCTGAGTTTCTCGCCGCCGGCGGTCACCGAGCGGAGGACGTCATGATCTGGGTCGCATGGCGGATGCTCACCGGCGACACCGCCAAGTATCTGGGCGCCGTGTTCGGCGTGGCCTTCGGGGTGCTGCTCATCACGCAGCAGGCCTCCGTCTTCGTCGGCATCATTTCCAGGACGGCCAATCCGCTCAGCGATGTCCGCGAGGCGAGCATCTGGGTGTGCGACGAATATCTCCAGAATGCCGACGAGATCGAGCCAATGGCCGACAACGCCGTGTATCGCGTGCGGGGAGTCGAGGGCATCGAGTGGGCCGTGCGGCTCTACAAGGGGATGGCGCGGGCCCGCAAGCCCAGCGGGCTTTTCAGACAGGTGATTCTGCTGGGGATCGACGATCAGAGCCTGGTCGGGGCGCCGCGGAAGATTCTCATGGGGGACCTCGCCAGCCTGCGGCGACCCTCGGCCGTGTTCATCGACAAGGCCGGCTACGAGTCGCTCTGGCCCGGCGAGCCATTGATGATCGGGCGGGAGATCGAGATGAACGACCGACGCGCCGTGATCGTGGGCATTTGCGAGACGTCGGCCCCGTTTCAGACGATGCCGGTGGTCATCGCCTGCTATTCGCAGGCCACGGGCTTCGTCGCCCGGGAGCGAAACCAACTCTCGTTCGTCGTTGGCGCTCCGATGCCGGGCGTCTCCCCGGCCGAGGCATGCCGGCGGATCACAACGCGGACGGGACTGATGGCGATGACCTATCGCGAATTCGTCTGGCTCACCATCAAGTATTACCTCGAGAACACCGGCATCCCGGTGAACTTCGGCATCACGATCGTGCTCGGTTTCGTGGTCGGCACGGCGATCGCCGGACAGACGTTCTACCTGTTCACGCTCGAGAACCTCAGACACTTCGGTACGCTGAAGGCCATGGGCGTGAACAATCGGCGGATCACCGGCATGGTGCTCCTCCAGGCGCTCGTGATCGGACTGATCGGGTACTCGTTGGGGGTCGGCATGGCCGTGGCATTCTTCGAGATCACGTCCCGAACTCTTCCCGACCTCCGCGGCATCAGCATCCTCTGGCAGATCGCCGCTGGCTCCGGCGCCGTGATGTTCGTCATCATGGCGTTGGCCAGCCTGCTCAGCCTGCGCAAGGTGCTGCTGCTCGAACCGGCCGTCGTCTTCCGGGGGTGAGGGAGCCCGTCATGCCATCCGCCATCGCAGCCTCCGAGCCGGTCGTTGACGCCTCGCCGAAAGCCATGGGGGTTTCCTGCCGCGGTCTTATCAAGGATTTCGGGACGGGTGAAAACCGGCTGCGCGTGCTGCACGGCATCGATGTCGACGTCCGGTGCGGCGAGATGACGCTCCTCGCCGGGCCCAGTGGCTGCGGAAAGACGACCCTGATCTCGATCATCGCAGGACTGCTCGCTCCGACCGCAGGGGAGATCACGCTCTTCGGCACGCCGCAGGCGGCGCTCCGAGGCGATGCGTTGGTGGATTTTCGGGCGCACAACGTCGGCTTCGTCTTCCAGCAATACAATCTGCTCCCCGCGCTGACGGCCGTCGAGAACGTCGCCATTCCGCTCCTGGTGATCGGACGACGGCGGTCGGCGGCGCTCGACCAAGCGGCCGGCGTTCTCAGGCAGGTCGGGCTGGGCGAGCGTTTGCACTCGCCGCCCACGAAGCTCTCCGGCGGCCAGCAGCAGCGGGTCGCGATCGCTCGGGCATTGGTTCACGAGCCCCGACTGCTCGTGTGTGACGAGCCGACGGCGGCGCTCGATGCGCAATCGGGCCAGACCGTTATGGGGCTGCTGAAGCAGGTTGCCGTCAAGGCCGATCGCACGGTCATCGTCGTCACCCACGACTCACGCGTGTTTCAGTTTGGCGACCGTGTTCTCGAGATGGCCGACGGCCGGATCGTCCTCGACTCCGCCGCTGCCCGCGATTCCCAGGAAGTCATCCGTCAGGAGCATGCAGCACCATGATTCGCACCCTTCTGCTTCCACTGCTGGCCGTCGTGGCGCTCGGGTCGATGATCTGGCACGTGGGCAGCACCCATGAGCCGCCGGCTGACGCGCAGCCGCCGATCCCACCGGCACGGTCCGTCTTTTCGGGCGGCGTGGCCGCCTCCGGGATCGTGGAGCCGTCGAGCGAGAACGTGCATCTGAGCACGGAGGTGCCGGGCGTCGTCGCCGAAGTGCTGGTGACTGAGGGACAGACCGTTCCCCGTGGCTCGGTCGTTTTTCGGCTGGATGATCGCTGGAAGCAGTCGGAACTGGCGGTGCAGCGAGCGGTCCTCGCCGCGTCGGAACAGGAACTGGAGCGGCTGCGGTCGCTGCCGCGGCCGGAGGACATTCCGCCCAGCGAGGCCAGGGTGCGGCGGGCACAGGCTGCCGTGGATGCTCAACGGGACCAGTTCAACCGTGCGGAGGAATTGTTCAAGCGGCAGGTCGTGACCGATCAGGAGATCGTGCAGAAGCGGATGGCGTTGGCCGTCGCCCAGGCGGAGCTCGATCAGGCACAGACCGAAGACCGCAAGCTGAAGATGGGATCGTGGGAGAAGGAGATCGCCGTCGCCGCCGCCGCCGTCGAGCAGGCACGTCAGCGGGTGGCGCAGGGGCAGGTCGAGATCGATCGACTGACCGTGAGGGCGCCGCTCGCGGGCACAATCCTCCGCGTCGACGTGCGGGCCGGCGAGTATGTCGGTACGCCGCCGGGCAAGTCGCTGGTCGTTCTCGGGGACACGAGTCGGGCGCATGTGCGGGTCAGCATCGACGAGCACGACATCGGCCGGTTTCGGCCGGGCGTGCCGGCGACCGCACACGCCCGCGGCGACACCAGCCGGCCGCTGTCGCTGACGTTCGTGCGGGTCGTCCCCTTCGTCGAACCCAAGCGGATGCTCACCGGACAGGGAGACGAACGGGTCGATACCCGCGTGCTTCAGGTCATCTACAGCGTCGCTCCGTCCGCGGATGAGACGTCAGCCCCGCAGCTCTACATGGGCCAGCAGGTGGATGTACGGATCGAACAGACTTCTTCGCAGACTGATTGAGCGGGAAGCATGGTTCGGGCCGCATTTACCGGTGCTAGCATGGGACGTGCTAGCACCGGATGTAGGGGTCTGGAGACGTCCGGCACCACAAAATCAGAAAAATCCTTGCCTTGCGTCGTGTGCCCGATACCTTCTCGCCCGTTGCGTCTGCGGCAGCCGTGAGGCGGTCGCAGGACGCGACAAACGGATGGATCCGTTTGATCGGTTCAGTGGATCGGATCGTGGCTCGAACGACGGAAATGGCCCGGTGCCCTGATGGGTGCCGGCCCGGTGCCCGGATGGCACCCGCCCGCCGTGCAGCCTCGACCGGAATGACGGTCGAAGCGTTAGGGATGACGCTGCCAGGCTCGTGCCATTCGTGGCCACGTTGTCTCCGGTGTCGTGCCCTGCCGCTCGGTCGGCGGTCCGTGTCGGGAATGCGCGGGGCGGAAAACCATCTCCAAGCACTCGGGGGTCGCAGTGACCACCACGTCGGCGGGCCGGTCGGCAGGATGCCGGCTCGTCGCTACTTCAGAGGACCCCATGGCAGTCAAACCCCTCATTGGCATCAACACCGACTATCGCTCCACCCGCAAGGAGCACGCCGCCCTCTCGTTCGTCGCGGCCGGCTACTACGACGGCATCACCGCCGCGGGCGGCATCCCCGTGATCCTGCCGCCGCTGGCCGATGAGGACGACGTGATTCGCCTGCTCGATCTCCTCGACGGCGTGGTGCTGGTGGGGGGAGCCGACCTTGATCCGCGCCGCGATGGCTACATGCCGCACCCGGCAGTGCGGCCGATGGATGCACGTCGCGAAGACTTCGACCGCCTGCTCGCCAAGCACATCTGCGCCCGGCACATGCCCGTCCTGGCGATCGGCAGCGGCATGCAACTCCTCAACCTCACCGAGGGCGGCACGCTGTTCCTGCACATTCCGGAGGATCTGCCCAAGGCGATCCCCCACAAGGATCCGATCGACCAGGCGCATCGGCACGCCCTCGTCGTCGAGCCTGGTTCCGTGATGGAACGCGTTTATGGCGACGGTGAGATCCGCGTCAACAGCATGCACCACATGGGCGTCGACGATGTTGCGGAGAGCTTCAAGGTGACGGCACGGGCGCCGGACGGCGTGGTCGAGGCAATCGAGAGCGTGGTCGATGGATGGGTGGCGATCGGCACGCAGTTCCACCCCGAGGCGGAGAGTGCCTCGGCGCTCGACGTGAAGATCTTCGAAGAATTCGTGATCGGCATCACCGGCGAGGTTCCGGAAATGCGGCTGGTCGCCTGAGCAGCGAGGACGTGAGCCCTCGAGTCGCGTCAGATCGGAAACGTCACGCAGTAGATCTCGACGGCAGGCCCGTCGGTCGCACCACGCGGCCGGCGGGCCTGCTTCTTGACGACCCCAAGGCCCGCGGCGCGGGCGGCTGGCTCGAAGCCGGCCGCTTTCTGCCGGCATGGATCTGCGACGAGCGCAAGGCCGTCGGGCTTGAGTGTCCGGGCGATCACGTCGGCAAGCGCCGCGGGATGGTGCGATTCATAGAGCACGTCAGCCGCCACGACGCGGTCGTAGCGGCTCAGGTCGGCCGGAATCCTCCTCCAGTCGAGCGGACGAGTGCTGATCGTTTCGAGACCGTTCCGGGATGCGTTGTAGAGCACGCCCTCCAGGGCCGGTGACTCGTAGT
This sequence comes from Pirellulales bacterium, assembly GCA_044337765.1. Classification (GTDB taxonomy): domain Bacteria; phylum Planctomycetota; class Planctomycetia; order Pirellulales; family UBA1268; genus CAMCQY01. The sequence continues at coordinate 10,211 of JBIIMX010000050.1, forward strand.
CGCTGGCGGTCACGGCGAACCCGGCGCGGGCCGCCGCAAGCGAGGGCAGGCCGAGGCCGCAGCCAAGCTCCAGGAGCGTCAATCCCTGCCCGTCGACGGCCGCCAGTTCCTCGGCGAGCACGATCGCCGACTCCCAGACATCGGCCCAGTAGGGAATGCGCTCGTCCGCCTCGAAGGCCGCCAGATCGATGAGCGCCTCCATGTCCGGGGGCCGCCAGATGGAGAGTGGACTGCCGTTGATGTCGATCCGCCGCTCCACGGGCCCAAACCTCTCGAATTCCATGCAGGTTCCTCGCTCCGCCAAGATGTGCTCGTGCCTCTTCTTTGCCAGCTCATTCGTGCGGTTTCGCGGCGACAGCGGGCTCCGGTAGGCGTGACGCGTCAGGGAACGATACCATGTGCATCCATGCTCACCGACTATGATCTGCATCTGCTGGGCGAGGGCCGCCACTGGAAGAGCTACGAGAAGCTCGGGGCGCAGCTCCATGTCGCCGACGGCGTGGCGGGCGTGAACTTCGCCGTCTGGGCTCCCAATGCCGACGCCGTGGACGTTGTCGGGGACTTCAACGGCTGGAACGGTCAGCGGCACCCGATGCGGAAGCGGATTCCTTCGGGCATCTGGGAGTTGTTCGTGCCCGGCATCGGTGCCGGCACGCTCTACAAATATCGCGTGCATGCGGGCGGCAGCTTCAGCGACCGAGCCGATCCCTACGGGTTTGGGGCCGAAGTGCCACCTCGCACGGCCTCCAAGGTGACCGATCTCGACGGTTACGCCTGGCGTGACCAGGAGTGGATGGCCGAGAGGGCCGCCCACAACAGCCTCTCGGCGCCGCTCACGATCTACGAGGTGCACCTGGGCAGTTGGCGGCGGCCGGGCGACGAGCCGCACCGCTGGCTTTCCTATGCGGAAATCGAGCGCGAACTCGTTCCCTACTGTGTCGAGATGGGGTTCACGCATGTCGAGTTCCTGCCACCCAACGAGCACCCTCTCTCCGCCAGCTGGGGCTACCAGACGATCGGCCTGTTTGCGGCCACGAGCCGATTCGGTTCGCCGCAGGATCTGATGTCGCTCATCGACGCCCTGCACCGGGCCGGCATTGGCGTGATCATCGACTGGGTGCCGGCCCATTTTCCGCGTGACGGCCACGGTCTGCGTCGGTTCGACGGCACGGCGCTCTACGAACATGAAGATCCTCGAAAGGGCGAGCATCCCGACTGGGGCACGCTGATTTTCAACTACGGCCGCAACGAGGTTTCAAACTACCTGGTGTCGAGCGGCTTGTTCTGGCTGGATCGGTACCACGTCGATGGCCTGCGGGTCGATGCCGTGGCCTCGATGCTCTACCTCGACTACAGCCGCAAGGACGGCGAGTGGGTGCCCAACTGCCACGGGGGCCGCGAGAATCTCGAAGCCATCGACTTCATCAAGAGCTTCAACGTTCAGGTCCATGCGCATCATCCGGGCGTGCTGACGATCGCAGAGGAGTCGACCGCCTGGCCTGGCGTCTCGCGGCCGACCTACGTGGGAGGGCTCGGTTTCAGTCTGAAGTGGAACATGGGCTGGATGAACGACACGCTCCGGTACATGCGGCACGACCCCGTGCACCGCAAGTACCACCACGACGAGCTCACGTTCAGCCTGATCTACGCCTTCCACGAGAATTTCGTGCTGCCCTTCTCGCACGATGAGGTGGTGCACGGCAAAGGATCGCTGCTCGACCAGATGCCGGGAGATGCCTGGCAGAAGTTCGCCAACCTGCGGCTACTCTACGCCTACATGTGGTGCCATCCCGGCAAGAAACTGCTCTTCATGGGGAGCGAGTTTGGGCAGTGGCAGGAATGGAACTTCGACGAGAGCCTGCACTGGCACCTGCTCGCCGGAGAGAGTCACCGCGGCCTGTCCCGGGCCGTGGCCGATCTCAACGGCATGGTGCGGCGGGAGCCGGCCCTCCACGAACTTGATTTCGACGGCCGCGGCTTCGAATGGATCGACTGCCACAATTGGCAGGACAGTGTTCTCGCCTTTGTGCGCCGCGGCTCCGCCAGCCGTGAAGTACTGGTTGTCTGCTGTAATTTCACCCCGGTGCTCCGGCAGGGCTATCGGCTCGGGGTTCCCTCCGCCGGGGCCTATGAGGAAATATTCAACAGCGACTCGGCGTGGTATGGCGGAAGCAACACCGGCAACGGTGGCGGGCTCCAGTCAGCACCGCATCCGCATCATGGCCGTGAGCACTCGTTGACGCTCACCTTGCCGCCGCTGGCGGTCGTCGTGCTCAAGCTGCGGTAGTCTTGCTGCAAACGTGCTCAAGACGTCTGGTGAACAACGGTCCGCCCAATTTGACAGCGGCAATCAGCAAACCGCGATTCGAGGGTCCCCATAGCCGCACAAGAGCCGCACAAACCCAATCAGCTCGCATGACCGCTGCCAGCCTGCTAGCGGGGCTGCCGCTTCCAATCGAGGCCGTAACGCTTTTCCATGCTCTCGATCAGCTTGCGGAAGATGGATGAAGTCTCGCGCTGTGCCACCATGCCGATTTTTTGCCTGTCGTTGCGACCGGCCACGAACTTCTCCTGCAGTTCGGTCGCGGGCGGCTCCTGCAGCACGAGTCGGATCACATAACAGACCGTTCGCGGCTCATTAAAAGCCACCGTCGTGCCACCGGGTTCCAGCGAGAACACGGCCCGCATGAATTCGTCTCCTGGCATCGACACGCCCTCGGGCTGCGACAAGACAGGCGCGCCGCCTCCCGCCATCCCCTGCGTGAGCCAGGAGAAAGGCCCCACCTGCGTGGCCTTGAGCTCGGTGCTGCCAGAGCCGGCCTGCTGCAGCGTCGACTCGAGCGACTCTTTTTTCGCCGTGGCCTGCCGGGCGAGTTCCTCGGCACGCTTTCTCGCAAAAGCTCGGCCCTCGACGATCCGCCAGGCACGTTCGACGCCCGGACGGGCTGTTTCAAAAGAGGGCGTGAACTCCGGCTGATCTTCCGTCCGCCACGAAAGATAGCGGCTGCCCTCGACATCGCGGGAGCGGATCGGACGCAGCGACATCGAGCCCGCGGCAAACATCTGGTCGAGCCACCGCTGCTGGCGAATCCCAAAGCGGCTGGAGGGATCCTGGACGAACTCAAAGCTGCCGCCGATGCCGCCGGCGGCGAAGGCGGCGTCGGCCGGGACGAGTTCGGAGCGACCCGATTGCAGACCCTGCTTTTCAGCGATCTTGGCGATGTCGGGGGGCCGTGGTGCCTCGACGCCCGCGGGCTTGCGTGCCTGCCAGAGAGCGTAGTCCTCGGCATAGCGACCGATATCACCCGCGACAGCCGTAAAAATGCCATCGATCCGGGCGTCGGCCCGTTCCCTTGCAAGACGCTTGCGGATCTCATCCTTCACACTGTCGAGAGGCTCGAACTGCGCTGCATCGTCGGGTTTCTTCTCCTCGGGAGATGCCGCCTCGGGCTTGGAAGCTTCTGCTGGTGGTGTGGCGGGACCAGAGGGCTTGGTCGCAGGGGCTTCGGCCTGCTTTGCATCGGGCTGTTTGAACGACACGGTGGCAAACCGACTGCTGCCATGCGCCGCAGCTTTGGGCACAGGAGCGGCAGCCTCGGGCTTT
>JBIIMX010000395.1:0-3637 GCA_044337765.1 Pirellulales bacterium
GTGCTCGATTTCGCGGGCGGCACCGTCGTGCACGTGCTCGCCGGCGTTTCGGCCCTGGCGCTACTCATGCTGTTGCCCAAGCGTCGCGGTTATCCGAGCGCCCAGTTCGTTCCGCACAACGTCGGCTGGACCCTGATCGGGGCCGCGATGCTGATGGTGGGCTGGTTCGGCTTCAACGCCGGCTCGGCGATCGCTGTCGGCAAGGACTTCCTCCCGGTCGCCGGCGGTGTGGCCGTGCTGGCGTTCGCTACGACGGCGATCGCGGGCAGTGCCGCGGCGGGCTCCTGGCTTTTCGCCGAGTGGTGGAAGGTCGGGAAGCCCACGTCGCTCGGGTTCGCCTCCGGCATGGTGGCCGGACTCGTGGCGATCACTCCCTGCGCCGGCCACGTCAGCCCGCTGTCGGCGCTGATCATCGGGATTCTCGGTGGCATCGTCTGCTTCCTCGCCGTTCAGGCCAAGCCGAAGCTGGGCTATGACGACTCGCTCGACGTCGTCGGCGTGCACGGCGTGGGGGGTGTGCTCGGGGCACTCCTGGTCGGCTGGTTCGCGATCCGTCCGGCCGTCGGCGGTGTCGGCCAGCTGCTGATCCAGTTGCAAGGTTTGCTCTGGTGCGGCGGCTATGCCTTCGTCTGTTCGTTGGTCCTGGGCTTCCTGATCGACAAGGCGATCGGCTTCACCGTCAGCCCGAACGCCGAGGCCGAAGGACTCGACATCGCCGAGCACGGCGAGTCGGCCTACCACCTCACCTGAGCGGTCACAGCGTTCCGACTCAGACACCTGCCTCGATGGCCTGGGTGTGTTCTCCACAGGGACACACCCAGGCCGGGGCATATGGGCAGCGGCCGAAGGCGTGCGTGGCAGCTGGAACCCACCCGACTTTGGTGCGTCACCGGCTTCGGGGCGGCAAAAGTCTCGTCGCGTGGGCAGGATAGCCCAAAGCTCCTCGAGCTTTCGCCGAGCCCTTCGCCTCCGTCTCCTCATGGACCGGGGCATCGCTTCAGCGATCTTTGACTCGCGCTGGCAAAGAAGAAAAGGCGGGCACCGGCTACCGCAGGACGACGCGGTCTTGCTCGGCCGTGGCGGCCGTCACGGTGCCGATCTTCCAGTTCTCGTAGCCGAGGTCGGCCAGCTGCCGCTGGATGGCGTCGGCGACCTGCGGCGACACGACGAGCACCATGCCCACGCCCATGTTGAAGACGCGTTCCATCTCGGCCGCGTCGATGCGACCGAGCGTCTGCACCCAGGGAAACACGCCGGGCATCTGCCACGATCCCCGTTCGAGCACGACCTGCACGTGGTCGGGCACGATCCTCGCGAGATTCTCGACCAGTCCGCCGCCGGTGATGTGGGCGATGCCGTGCACGACCTGCTTCACGCGATAGTGCCGCAGCACTGCCTTGACTGGCCGGGCATAGAGCCGCGTCGGCTCGAGCAGCAGCTCGTTCACCGTCTTGTCGCCGATGGCCGCGACCCTATCGTCTCCCTTGAGGCCCCCCATCTCGAAGACGGCCTTCCGCACGAGGCTGTAGCCGTTGGAGTGAAAGCCGCTCGAGGCGATGCCGATGGCGACGTCGCCCGGCTGGATCTGCTTGCCATCGACGACTCGCGACCGCTCCACGACGCCCACGCAGAAGCCGGCGAGGTCGTAGTCGCCGCCGTGGTACATGTCGGGCAGGATCGCCGTCTCGCCGCCGACGAGCGCACATTCGCACTCGACGCAGGCATCGGCGATGCCCCGCACGATCTGCTCGAGCAGGCCGGGATCGTCATGCGACATCGCGACATAGTCGAGGAAGAAGAGCGGCTCGGCCCCGGTGCAGAGGGCGTCGTTGACGCTCATCGCCACCAGGTCGATGCCCACCGTGTGGTGGATGCCGGCGTTCACCGCCACCTTCAGCTTCGTGCCCACGCCGTCGGTGCAGGAGACGAGCAGCGGATCGACGTAGCCGCGGGAGAAGAGTCCCTTCAGGTCGAGCTGGAAGAGTGCGGCGAAGCCACCCTCCTGGCTCATCACCCGCGGGCACTGCGTCCGCCGCATGTGCGCGGGCAGGCGGGCCATACCTTCCCGGTAGAGCTCGAGGTTGACGCCGGCGCTGGAATAGGTTGCTCCGCTCACGACCGTATCTTCACCGCAACGCGGCGCTCCGCAAGTCCGTCGCGTGGTACCGCGGTGTTCGGGCCTGGCGGCCTGCGGAAGACTGCCTGCGGATCGGTGCGCGATGGTATGCTCCTCTGCATGTTTTCCAGGAAGCCCAAGGCCGTTGTCGAGCGTGCCCACGCCGCGCAGCCGCTGCCCCCGCTGCAGTTCAGCCATCCCCTGCCCTACGGCGCCCTGCTCCGCGAAGGGGTCGGAAGCCAGCAACAGGGGGTGCAGTTCGTCGTCTACAGCCGTTCGGCGACGGCGATGCGGGTGCTGCTCTACGACGCGGTCGACGATCCCGAGCCGTCGGAGGTGATCGCACTCGATCCCAACAAGGACCGCTGGGGCGACATCTGGAGCATCTTCGTCCCGGGCTTGCGACACGGGCAGCTCTACCACTTCCAGGCCGACGGTCCGTTCGATCCCGAGCGCGGGCACCGGTTTGACGGCCAGGCCCGGCTCATCGACCCCTACTCGCGGGCGCTGGCCGGCCGCTTTCTGCCCGGCAGCGATGCGATCATCCGGCCGCCGAAGAGCGTGGTGATCGACGACTCCTTCGACTGGCAGGGAGATCGGCACCTGCGTCGCGGACTGGCCGATACCGTGATCTACGAGATGCACGTTCGCGGGTTTACGGCCAGTCCGACCAGCGGCGTCGCCCATCCGGGCACCTATCTGGGCGTGATCGAAAAGATCCCGTATCTCAAGTCGCTCGGCGTGACCGCGGTCGAACTGATGCCGGTGCACGAGTTTCCCACGGAGCTTCCCAGCGGTGTCCGGCCGGAGCAGTTCAACTACTGGGGCTACGATCCGATCGCCTTCTTCGCTCCCCACCGCGGCTATGCAGCGGGTTCGGAGCCGGGCTGTCAGGTCCGCGAATTCAAGGAGATGGTGCGGGCCCTGCACGCCGCCGGCATCGAGGTGATCCTCGACGTCGTCTTCAACCACACCGCCGAGGGCAATCACCTCGGCCCGACGCTTTCGTTCAAGGGACTGGAGAACCGCGTCTACTACATGCTCGGCGACGCCGGCTTCTACCGCAACTACACCGGCTGCGGCAACACGATCAACGGCAATCATCCCATCGTCCGCGAGCTGATCTTCCTGTGCCTCCGTCACTGGGTGCACAACTACCACATCGACGGTTTCCGCTTCGACCTTGCCAGCGTGCTCAGCCGCGACCGCAACGGTGACATCCTGCCCAATCCGCCGATCGTCGAACTGATCACGGAAGACCCGATGCTCGCCGACACGAAGATCATCGCCGAAGCATGGGATGCCGCCGGTGCCTACCAGGTGGGTTCGTTCGCGACCCTGCGATGGGCGGAGTGGAATGGACGCTATCGCGACGACATCCGCCGCTACTGGCGGGGCGACTATGCGCAGACCGGCCACCTCGCCACGCGGCTGGCCGGCTCGAGTGACCTCTACGGCGACGATGGCCGGCAGCCCTACCACAGCATCAATTTTGTAACGTCCCACGACGGCTACACGCTC
>JBIIMX010000396.1:0-3622 GCA_044337765.1 Pirellulales bacterium
CACCGCGAGCAATGTCGTGACACGCGACTATCGGGCCATCGATAAGCGGACCATCGACGTCGTATTCCGCGATGCCAACGGCCGCGAGGTGGCGAAGTCGCAGCATACGACGACGGCCAACGGCTCGTTCCACGGAAACTTTCCGATTCCCACCGGGGCCCTGCCGGGCCAGTGGTCGATTCTCGCGCAGGCTCCCGGACCGGACGGCTTTTCCGGCGGCACGGGCGTCCGCGTCGAAGAATACAAGCGGCCGAAATTTCTCGTGAAGCTGGCGGCGCCTGAGAAGTCGACGCCGCTTGGCGGAGAGGTGACGCTCTCCGGCACGGCCACCACCTACACCGGCGTGTCGGTGGCCGGCGCGAAGGTCCGCTGGCACGTGGAGCGGGCGGTGCGCTTTCCGATCTGGTGCCGCTGGATGTTTCCGTGGCTGCCGTTCGATGGCGGCGGGCAACGAATCGCCCGGGGGACGTCGGTCACGGATGCTGACGGAGCATTCACGATTCCCTTCACCGCGAAGCCCGACCGAGGCGTGCCGAAGGAATCGCTGCCGGTCTTCTCGTATCGGGTCGTCGCCGACGTCACCGATCCCAGTGGCGAGACGCGGAGCGACGAGCGAACAGTCAACGCGGGCTACACCGACATCGAGGCCGCGCTCTCGACGGATGCCTGGCAGACAACCGGTGCGGATGGCAAGCCGGCCGCCGTAGCCATCACGCTCGCCACGACCACGCTCGACGGCCAGCCCCGCACGGCGACGGGCATGCTCACTGTGTCGAAACTCGTGCAGCCGGCGGAGGTAAACCGCGGCGACTTCTTCGGCGGGGGCCCCGGCCCGCGGCCGATGCGAAACCGTCGTGGACCGGGCCGGAGAGGCGTCCGCGCGGCGTTGCCGACCCCCGTGCCACCGAATCCAGCCGACGCCGAGACCTGGGCAGTGGGTGAGGCGGTGTACCAGCAACAGCACGCCACCGACAGAGTCACAGGTCAACTCGTGGCCACTGCCAACCTGCCCGCCGGCATCTACAAGGCGGTGTTCGAGCTGCCGGCGGCGGGAGACGTGCCGGCGGTGAAGGCTGAGCGGCTGATCGAGGTGGTCGACCCGGAGTCCGACAGCTATGGCATCAAGCGGGCCTTGGTGCTGAAGTCCAAGGTGCAGACGGTCGAGCCAGGTGGTGAATTTTCTGCCCTGGTCGGCACCGGCTATGGCAACGGTCGGGCGCTCGTCGAACTCTCGCAGTCGGGCACAACCCTGAAACGGTTCTGGACCGAGCCGGGCCGGACGCAGTGGCCCGTGGGTATGAAGATCGGCGACGAGCACCGCGGCGGATTTACCGTCCGTGCCTGGCTGGTTCGCGACGGCCGACTCCACATGCAGTCGCAGACGATCGACGTGCCCTGGACGAACAAGAAGCTCTCGATCACATGGGAGCGATTCACCCGCCGGCTCGAGCCCGGCGCGAAGGATGTCTGGCGGGCGAAGATCACGAGCGTCGCCGATCCGATCACCGGCCCCGCGGCGCCGGCGCTCGCCGAGATGGTGGCCACGCTCTACGACCAGTCGCTCGACGCCCTCGCAACACACCCGTGGCCCGGTGACGGTTTCATGGGACTCTTCCGCCACGAGTCGAGCTGGCTGACCCTCGCCTTTACGAATTCCGGAGAAGCCTTCCATCAGATCCGCGGCTCGTTTGCGACCAGCTACGCGGCGGTGCCGGAGACGTCGTATCGCGCGCTCCGCGATCCCTTCGGCTCCCCGCTCCGCGGCGGCTGGTTGGGCGGAGGCTTTGGCGGTCGCCGCATGGTGAAAGGAGCCATGATGCGCGAGATGGCCGCGGCGCCGATGGCAGCGGCCGCGGCGCCGGGCGACGCGGCGGCCGACGGCCTGGCGATGAACGGCGTCGCATCGCGGAAAGCCGGCAATCGCGATCGCGGCATGAGCGCGGCCGCGCAGGACAAACAGGAGGGCGGCCCCGCCGAGCCGGCCGGCTCTCCCGCAGCCGCCGCCGCCCCGCCACCGCGGAAAAACCTGGTTGAGACGGCCTTCTTCCTGCCGACGCTCATGTCGGACAAGGATGGCGCGCTCGCGATCGAATTCACGCTCCCAGACACGCTCACCACCTGGCAGTTCAAGGGCTTCGCCCACGATGCCCAGTTGCGCAGCGGAGTCATCGTCGATCAATGCGTGTCTGCCAAATCCCTGATGGTGGAGCCGGTGGTGCCGCGCTTTCTCCGCGAAGGCGACGTCGTGCAGATCCCGGTGAAGATCAGCAACACGTCGACCGGTCGGCTCGCGGGGAAGGTCTCCTTTTCCCTGTTCGATGCCCGCACGAACGATCCCCGGGAGTCGCTCATCGACGGCCCGCGCGAGCTGCCCTTCGATCTTGCGGCCGGCGCATCGCAGCCGGTCGTGTTCACCGTGAAGGTGGCCGACGGCACCGACACGCTCCGCTACCTCGCCACCGGCTCGGCGGGCAAGGCGGCCGACGGCGAGGAGGCCTTGCTTGCGGTCCTGCCCCGGAAAGTCCTCGTCAGTGAGTCCGTGCCGGTGACGCTCCGCGGCCCGGGCGAACGGAAGGTGTCGATCGACCGGCTCGTGAAGAGTGCCGGCACCGAGATTCAGAGCCAGTCGCTCGTCGTGCAGGCGGCCTCGAATCCCGCCTGGTATGCCGTGCTCGCGCTGCCTTCACTCATGGAGCAGGCCGACGAAAGCATAGAGACGCTCTTCACGCGTCTCTATGCCAACAGCCTCGCCCGGCATCTCGCCACGAGCGACCCAAAGATCGCGAGGGTGTTCGAACAGTGGAAGGGGACGGACGCCCTGGAGAGCCCGCTGGAAAAGAACACCGACCTCGTGAAGACGCTCCTGGCCGAGACCCCCTGGGTCCGCGATGCGGTCGATGAAAAAGAAGCCCGATCCCGGATCGCGCTGTTGTTCGATGCCACCCGCGCCGAAAATGAGACGCAGGCCGCGCTCAACAGGCTCCAGTCGCTGCGGAACGGCGACGGTGGCTGGGCGTGGTTTCCCGGCGGGCAGACCTGCGACTCTGTGACGCTTGGCATCCTTGCTGGCTTCGGCCGGCTCCGCGCAGCAGGCGTCAAGATCGCACGGCCGGCGGCGAACGACCTCGTGCAGCCGGCACTCGCGACGATCCCCTGGCTCGACGGCCGGCTCGTCGAGGAGAAACGCCGGGCCGAAAAGCTCTGGGCCGGGAAACAGGACGACGTCGTGCTCACGCCCATCGGTGTCTACGCCCTCTATGCACGGAGCTTCTTCAGGGACGACGTGCCGCCTGAGGGTGAGGCGGCCGAGGCGATCCAGTGGGCGTTCGACATCGCCAGGAAGTGTTGGATGAAGCTCGACGCCCGGCTCACGCAGGGGCAACTGGCGATCGCGCTTGTCCGCTCGGGTGACAGGCCGACGGCCCTCTCGATCGTCGACAGCCTCAAGCAGCGGGCGGTCGATGCCGACGTGAAGGCCGGCGCCGAAAAAGACTCCTGGCAGGGGATGTGGTGGCGAGATCCCCATCCGGGCTGGTGGAGCTGGACGTATGCCCCGATTGCCACGCAGACGATCATGATCGAGGCCTTCGACGAGGTGGCCGGCGACCGGGAGGCTGTCGAG
>JBIIMX010000397.1:0-3620 GCA_044337765.1 Pirellulales bacterium
CTCGAGTTTCACGACCTTGGTGCGGAGATGGATCTTTTCAAACAGCTTTTCGAGTCGCTGCTGCAACGGCTTGACGAGATCGCGGTCGGCGCCGGGCAGCAGCGTGTCGGTAAGTTCAACGACCGACACCCGTGTGCCGAGTTCGCCATAGACCGTGCCCATCTCCAGGCCGATGTAGCCGCCACCAACGACCAGCAACGACTCCGGGATGTCGGCCAGTTCCAAGGCGCCGGTCGAATCCATCACCCGAGGACTGCCGATGTCGAAGGCCGGGATCCGCGCCGGCCGGGATCCGCTGGCGAGAATGCAGTGGTCGAACGTGAGCGTCTGGCTGACACCGCCCGGCACCGTCGCCGCGACTTCCAGCGTGTTGGGGCCTGTAAACCGTGCGTTGCCGCGAACGATGTTCACATTGCGACGCCGGGCCAACTGGCCAAGTCCGCCGGTAAGCGTGGCAATCACCTTGTCTTTACGGGCCCGCAGAGCGTCGACATTCACGGTGTGCTGACCAAAGTGAACACCCCACTCCTCCATTTCGCGTGTCTCCGCGAGCACGCGACCGACGTGCAGCAGCGCCTTCGACGGAATGCAGCCCCTGAGCAGACAGGTGCCGCCGAGACGTTCGTCGCGTTCCACCAGAGTCACCGACATCCCGAGATCTGCCGCCATGAAAGCAGCGGCATAACCGCCCGGACCGCCGCCCAGCACCACCAGTGGAACATGCATCGCTCGGGGTTCTCCTGAAATTCCGGGGACAACGGCTGGCATCGATCAAAAACCGGTCGTTGTTGTAGTTTCGTCGTGCGAGTTGTTCAAGAATCACCCCCGCAGGATAGGAGGCTGCCGATGCTGTTGCGGCGGGCTTTCACCCTCGATTTCCGCAGTCTGGCCGCCTTTCGAGTGGCGGTCGGCCTCCTTGTGGCCGTCGACGCCCTGCTTCGCAGCCGCGATGCCTCGCTGATGTTCGCCCCGGACGGAATGTTTCCACCACAGCTGTCGCGGCAGTACCTGAACGATCCCTGCAGTTGGTCGCTGGCCGCGCTTCTCGATGCCGAATGGTGGGGATGGACTGTGCTCTGCATCGAGGGGGTTTCGGGCGTCATGCTCGCGTTGGGATGCGGCACTCGCTACGCCGCGATCGCGTCATGGCTGGCGGTCGTGAGCGTTCTGCGTCGCACGTCACCGGCCACCAACGCCGGCGACGCCTGGCTGGCCTGCCTGCTCTTCTGGGGGATGTTCCTGCCGCTGGGGTCCGCATGGTCGTGGGAGGCCCGCCGCGGCAACCGCAGGGGCAGTCTGTTCTCCACCGCAACCGTGGCCCTCGTGCTGCAAATCGCAGTCGTCTATCTGGCGGCAGGCCTTTCCAAGTGGAACATCGGCTGGCTGTCCGGGGATGCAATCCGCTTCGCCATGTCGGTCCATGACCATGGCACGCCGTTGGGAGAGTGGCTGTTTGGCACGGGCTGGCTGGTGCGGCCGACTTCCTGGGCGGTTGTCTCGCTCGAGCTGCTGGGACCGGTGCTCTTGATCGCATGGCCGGGGTGGCGTGTCCGCGCGAGTCTCGTCGTCCTGTTCCTGCTTTTCCACCTCTGCATCTGCGTCACGATGACGGTCGGGCTCTTTGGCTACGTGGGACTGGCAGCCTGGCTGGCGCTCGTGCCGCGGGAGGTGTGGGACAGACTCGGCGCACGCGCAAGGCCCGCCGTCCACTGCACCGACACCCCCGCCGGCCGGGAATCATCGATCGCTCGCTGGGCCTGCCTGGCAGCCGGAATGCTCGCGCTGACAAGCCTTGCGCACGATGTGTCGCCGTGGCGGCACAGACCGCTGCCGCCGCCGCTGGTGTCGCTGATCAACCTTCCGTGCATGCACCAGGAGTGGGGCATGTTTGGCGACGTGCAACTCCAGGAGCAGTGGGCCTACGCCCGCGCTGAACTGGCCGACGGCAGTGTGGTCGACCTCCTGCGTGGCGGCCGATCACTCGAGTCTGAACGGCCTACGGGTGGCTTCACATCCCTGCCGCACCACCGTTGGCACAAGCTCTTCTGGGTGCTGCCGCGGCCGCGGGAGCGGATCTTCGCCCCAGCGATCGCCACGGCCCTCGCCCGGCAGTGGAATGCCCGCAATACGCCCGCTAGGTGCGTGCTATTTTTAGAAATCAGGTTTGCAAGGCTGGGCCGAACCGCCGCGGATGACACGCTCCATGAACTGCTGCTGGCGACCTGGCCGCACCGCGATGGCAGCGGCCGCGGCAGCCTCGATCGACTTCTTGACGGCCCGCGTTCCTCCCTTGATCGGCAGGCCGACGATACAGCTCATCGATCGACGGTAGACTGAAGCCATCGGGGTTCCGCGAGAGTGGCGAAACTGGCAGACGCGCTGGATTTAGGTTCCAGTGCCGCAAGGCGTGCGGGTTCGACTCCCGCCTCTCGCATGCACCCCTGTCCCAGACTCAGTCCGGGCTCCTCCAGCCTCAGTCCGGGCTCCTCAGGGCCGAACCACGACTGGGGGCGGCGAGTTGGTGAACGTCCGCCAGGCGGTCTGGGTCGTCTCTGCTGCAGGCATGGCGTCTTGCTCTTGCAAGGTGCCTTCCGCAGACTGCGTGAACACTGCCGACTCCGCTTGCGAAACGTCGAGGGATGCGTCGTCCAAGGCCACCGGCCCTTCTTCGGTGAGTTCCCGGATGAGAGCGGGTTGCCGATCGACGGCAGCGGTTGGAAGTGATTCCTGCCGGCCGTTGTCCGGAATCATTTGAAGGCTGGCAGCGTCTGGAGCGGGCAGGTCAGCCGGGGCGACATCGGACTCGAGCGACTCCTCATCGACGCCGGGCACTTCGGCCCGTGGCGGGGCTGCCGGCGTAGCGGCCTCGTTATTTGACGCTTGAACCACACCGGAGCCGGGCCACTTTCGCCAGCGCGTGCCGTAATACCCAAAGACATCGGGCCGCACCGGGCAGTGGGCAGGGCAGAGGCCGTGCTGGCACCGCCCATGTTCATGCTGATGGCCTTCGGCAAGCCGGCATTGGGGACAGGCGGATCGCTGGCAATGACTGCATGTGGCCTGCCCGGGAGCGACTCCTCCCGCTGGCGTCACAGCGTGATCGATCTTGGGGCGTCGGCCTGCGATGCGATCATTGGTGCGGATCGCCCCCGTCCGTCCGCTCGTCGGCTGACCGGCAGTTGCTGGCTGCGGCTGCCCCGGCCTCGTTTGGATCGCTGCCGTTTGGGTCGGTGCCGTTGCCGCCAACTCGGCAGCCGGAAGCAGGCCCGACAAAATGCCCGCAAGCACCAGCCCGCCCCACAGGTACGACGGCCTACACGCCCGCCTCTGGAGACGGCTTTTCCGCTTGGTTCCATCCATCCGTGTCGTCCTTCTCGTGAGCGGTGCAGCTCCCTTGGCCGTCAACGTCGACGCAGGCGTCAAATCCTGCGCAATCGAATCATCGTCCAGCCCGCTGGAAATTCTTTGGGGGTTCCGTTTCCCGGGTTCGGGCAACCGACAAAACGCTGGAAAACGATGGCGGGCGGGGCCCCCAATCCCGGTATAAACTCGGAACTCCCACCTGCCCACGTCTGCTCAGGCCCCCCATCCTGTGAACCGTCCTCGAAAACGCATCAACG
>JBIIMX010000398.1:0-3616 GCA_044337765.1 Pirellulales bacterium
CGCGATCCTCGAGGAAGTGAAGAGCGTTGTGATGGGCCGGCAGCTCCGCGAGGCGAAGTCTGCCCTGCGAGAGGCCAAAAACCAGCTCACCAACGCCGAGCAGGCGCTCGTGAATCTGGGGCTGGGTGTGTCGATCGCCGACTACGAACGGCTCGATGACGACTCGCGGGCTTCGAAAATTCGCACCGCCGGCCTGCCTGAGTCGCTGATCGCCAAGATCGATCCCGCCCGTGTCACCTCGAACCTTCTCCCCTTGTTCTCCCCCTTTGACGGCATCGTAATCGGCCGCGATGCCGTGGTAGGCGAGGTGATCGATCCAGCCGAACCGATCTTCGAGGTGGCCGATATCTCCACGATGTGGGTCGTGCTCAACATCAGCAAGGAGGATGCCGGTCGGGTTGCACTCGGCCAGCGGGTGCTGTTTCGGCCCGATGGCTCGACCGACGAGTACGAGAGCCGCATCGCCTGGATCAGCACAGAGGTCAACGAAGAGACGCGGACGCTGGAGGTTCGGGCGGAGATCTCGCATCGCGCTGGAGGCGGGACTGCAGCGGCGCCCGACGGCCTCGCAGCGCAGCCCGGACTGCGGGCAAACACCTTCGGCAAGGGCCGGATCGAGGTCGATCGCCGCGGCACGGCGCTGATGGTCCCGCGGAGCAGCGTGCAGTGGGACGGCAGCCGCTGGGTGGTCTTTGTGCCCATGGGCGACGCGACCTTCGCGGCCCGAGCGGTCCATACGGGCGAGCAGCAGGGCGACTCGATCGAGATCACGGGCGACTTCGCCGGCGGCGGCCGGCCGACGCACGTCGTCGGCACCGGGAGCCACTGTCTCAAGAGCCAAATCCTCCTCAAGAGGATGGAGGCTGGCGAACTGTAAAGAAAAGGCCCGTTGGGAGAAGAGCTACGTGCCCTTTTCCCGCTCGATAGGCCGCAGGGAGCGTCGCGGTTTCCCGAGGCCGACGTGCATCGCATCGAGCGATGCATGTGAAGTGCGCGTCAAAAGAGTGTTTCGAATTCCCGTCATCGTGATGTTTCATGCTGGAAGCAATCATTGCCTGGTCGCTGTCGCACCGGTTCGCGGTGCTGCTCGGTTCGGCGTTTGTCTGCCTGATTGGCTGGGTGGCCGTAAACCGGCTCGTCGTCGACGCCTTTCCAGACACAACGCCCGTGCAGGTTCAGATCAACACGGTCGCTCCCGGCCTGGTGGCCGAGGAGATCGAGCGTCAGATCACATTCCCGGTCGAGCTGTCGATGGGTGGCATGCCCGGTCTCGAAGGTCTGCGTAGCGCCAGCATGTTCGGCCTGTCGGTCGTGATCGTGACTTTCCGGGACGGTACCGACATCTACTTCGCCCGGCAGTTGATCAATGAGCGGCTCTCGACGGTGAGCGTGCCAGACGGCGTCGAGCGGCCCGAGATGGGGCCGGTTTCGACGGGCTTAGGCGAGGTGTTCCATTACCTGCTCGTCGACGGAAAAGGCGGCATGAGTCTCACCGACGCGAAGACGCTCCAGGAATGGACGCTCAAGCCGGCCCTGAGAAGCGTGCCCGGTGTGGCCGAAGTCAACGCCTGGGGCGGCCTCAACAAGCAATATCAGATCCGCGTCGACCCGGTCTTGCTGCGAAAGTATGAGCTCTCGTTCGACGAGGTCGTGGCGGCGGTCCCCCGGAATAATTTCAATGTCGGCGGCGGCTCGATCGACCGCTCCGGTGACGCCGTGCTGGTCTATGGCGTGGGTCGGACGGTCGATGTCGAGCAGATCGGAAAAATCGTGATCGCGTCGCGGGAGGGAACTCCGATCAGGATCCGCGACGTGGGTGAGGTGATGATCGGCCATGAAATCCGCAAGGGTGCGGTCACCTACGGTGGCGAGGGAGAGGTGGTGCTGGGCCTCGGCTTCATGCTGATGGGAGAAAACAGCTACGCCGTCACCACGCGGCTCCGCGACCGCTTCGAGAAACTGTTGGAGACGCTGCCGGAGGGGGTCGAGGCGAAAATTGTCTACGATCGCACGAAGCTCATCGACCGGGTGATCGCCACGGTGCGACAGAACCTGCTCGAGGGTGCCTTTCTGGTCGTGGTCATCCTCTACGTCATGCTCGGCAACCTGCGGGCCGGGCTCGTGGCGGCCACGGCGATCCCGCTTTCGATGATGTGCGGTTTCATAGGGATGTGGCAGACGGGAATCGCGGCGAGCCTCCTGTCGCTCGGTGCGATCGACTTCGGCATCGTTGTCGATTCATCCGTCGTGGTGATCGAGAGCATCCTCGAGAAGATCGCACACCATCCTGGGGCGACCGGGGCCGCGAGACTGAAGCTCGTCCGGGAGGCGACCAACGCCGTCAAGAAGCCCGCCTGCTTCGGGCAGCTCATCATCATGATCGTCTACATTCCGATCCTCACGCTGGAGGGCGTCGAGGGGAAGATGTTCCGGCCGATGGCCATGACCGTGGTCTTCATCCTGATCGGGTCGCTGGTGCTGTCGCTGACCGTGGTGCCGGTGCTTTCGAGTCTGTTTCTGCCGCGACGGATCGACTCACACGACGTGCTGCTCGTGAAAGTCCTGCGGGCCTTGTACCGCCCGGCGCTGCGACTTTGCCTGGCGGTTCGCGGACCGTTGACGTGCGCCGCGGTGGCAATCCTCGGCATCACGCTCCTGCGGGCTCTGTCGCTCGGCACCGAGTTCGTGCCGAAACTCTCCGAGGGCGACATCGTGCTGGGCATCATCCGCGCGCCCGGCACGAGCATCGAGGAATCCTGCCGGATGAACACGCGAATCGAAAAGGCACTGCTCGCCGAATTTCCGGCGGAAATCGCCCACGTCTGGAGCCGCACGGGCACCCCCGAGGTGGCCACCGACGCCGGGGCGATCGAGGCCACCGATATGTTCATCGCACTCAAGCCCCGCGAGGAATGGGTCCGGGCCCGCACGCAGGCCGGCCTGGTCGAAGTCATGAACAAGGTGGTCGAGGGCGTGCCGGGGCAGATCATCTGGTTTACACAGCCCATCGAGCAGCGGATCAACGAGATGGTATCGGGCGTGCGGGCCGACATCGCAGTGAAGGTGTTTGGCACCGATCTCGAGGAACTGGTGACGAAGGCCGGCGAGGTGGCGGCGGTTTTGAAAAACGTTCCCGGTGGCGTCGATGTGGCCGTCGAGCAGGTGAGCGGCCAGCCGATCCTGAAGATCGCCGTCAAGCAGGACGAGATCGCCCGCTACGGCATCTCCGCGCAGTCGGTGCTCGATATCGTCGAAAGCATCGGCGGCATGGCCGTGGGGCAGATCGTCGAGGGGCAGTTACGGTTTCCGATCGTGGTTCGACTGCCCGAACGGATGCGGGATGGTCCCGAATCGATCGGCGACATCGCGGTCCGCGGACCGGCGGGCGAGAGCGTGCCGCTCAAGCGCATCGCCGATATCCAGACGATCCTGGGCCCCAAGTTCGTCACCCGCGAGTGGAGCGAGCGGCGGGTCGTGGTGCAGTGCAACGTCCGCGGCCGTGACGTGGGCGGGTTCGTGGCGGAGGCGCAGCGAGCGATCGACGACACGGTCGACCTGCCGGCCGGGAAATTTCGGTTGGAGTGGGGCGGCGTGTTCGAGAACATGCAGCGGGCCC
>JBIIMX010000399.1:0-3606 GCA_044337765.1 Pirellulales bacterium
TGGACGTCGAGACGATGCCCGGATTCTTGCTGGCGTCTCCCTGGGTGACGAAGAAGCGATCGATCGCGCCGTCGCCATTGAGATCGACAGCCGCCGTGGAGATGGGAGCATTGGGCTTGGCGAGCGTTCCAAACGCGGCGAAGCGGCGGAGCGGTGCGGCTGAAACGGTGCCCAGAGCTCCGGCATAGACTTCCGTCACGCCACCACCGCCCCGGCCGGCCGAGATGACGATGTCATCGATGGCATCGCCGTTATAGAGGCCGGAGTCGACCGTGATCCCGCTCTGCATGTCGGCGGAGAGCGGCTTGATCGTCATCACGACACGAGGCTGGGCGGACAGATCGTAGGCCTT
This sequence comes from Pirellulales bacterium, assembly GCA_044337765.1. GTDB lineage: Bacteria > Planctomycetota > Planctomycetia > Pirellulales > UBA1268 > CAMCQY01. The sequence continues at coordinate 353 of JBIIMX010000399.1, forward strand.
CACCGTGGCTGGCATGCCGGCCCCGCTGCCGACGACGACTTCGACCCGCCTGTCGGGGACCATCGCATTCAGAAGCCGGCCCTCCACAAAGGTGCCGAGTTCGGCGACCGACACGGAAGCGCCTCCGTCAAAGGTGCGGGCAAACGGCGTGAACGACCGGTAGGCTGCATTGGCGACCGGGTCGGCCGCGTTCACCGACAAAAAGACATTCACAGTGCCGCTGCCACGCGACATCGACGCGACGATGTCGTCGCGGCCGTTGGCATCGACGTCGCCGCAGGCCACGGCGACACCGCCGCGGTATGAGGAGCCGAACGGGAGCGTGCGATAGGCCACCAGCTCCTTGAGCGTCGTCGAACCCGCCTGCTCCTTGAAGACGCGGATTTCAGCCACCCGTCCCGCGCCGCTCGCGGCCAGAAGCTCGAGACCGCCGTCTCCGTCGACATCCCCGACAGCCACCCGCACGCCCCCTTTGAAGGTCGTCTCGAAAGCAGCGGCCTGTGCACGGACGACGCCGGTGTTGGCGTCGAGCAGCCTCACAATCGGACTGCTGCCAACGCCGGCGCCGACGGCCACGCTGGCGGCCAGTACCCGCCGCTGCTCGAGCCCCTCGAAGAGCAGACTCCGAGTGCGATCCTGAAGGCGTCGCCGCGTTGGAGAGTGCGAACGGGTTGCCATCGAAATGTCTCCTGACGTTGCGGTGTCGCACGCTGAGCCACACGACCCCCCGCGGGAATCGGGTCATCGGCCAGCATGTTCGCACGCCTCCCATAGATACCCCGCATTTCAAGGGGGAGCAATGATTGGGTGGGGGCGACAGCGTTTTTGCGCGGCGGTCACGCCCCCGGCCGGCATCGGCTCAGGTCGCCGCGGCGGCAGTGGCCAACGACCGCAGGATGCAGTCTTTCACCGCGGGCACGTCGCAGTTGACGAACAGGTCGGCGTTCGGCCGCTGCTGCCGGACCTGCCGACGGTCGATCACCAGCATGCCGGCCGTAAGGTCACCGGCCGTCTCCACGTCGGCGACGATCGCCGCTCGCTCGAAAAGCTCGGGATTCGTTGCCGCCACCAGGGTCACCACGTCGTGCAGGCAGACTCCCTCGCTGCCGAGCAGCTGGCGATGGGCCCGGAATGTGTGCGGCAGCATCCGCCGCAAGAGCAAGCCGGCCCGCGAGGCCTCGTCCGGCAGTTGGTCCAGAAAATCAAACTCGAGCATCATCTGGCTCGACGTCTCCAAGGGCACGAGCGACTTGGTGAGGGGCTCGCGGATCACATGCCTGGCCGCCAGCGGATCGCAGTAGAAGTTGAGGTCTGCGACCGGAGTGACGTTGCCGGCCCCGTGCGCAGTGCCGCCGGAGATGATCACCCGGTCGATGATCTCGGCGATCGAGGGATCCCGCCTCAGCAGCCGGGAGAGATTGGTGAGCGGACCCAACGCGATGATCGTGACCTCGCGGGGATTCGCGCGGATCGTCTCCCACATCACCTTCTCAGCCACATGCCCACCGTGCAGCTGGGCCCGCGGCAGGTCGATGCCGCCCAGCCCATCGACACCATGCATGTTGAACGGCTTCTCCGGGAACGCCGTGTCGGTGGGGGCGAGGCCGATCCGCGGCAGACGCGGCGGATCGAGGTAGGCCACGATCGCCTGCAGATTGCCGGTAGCCTGCTCGGGCATCACATTGCCCCCGGCAGCCGTGACCGCCACCACCTCCAACCGCGGATCGAAGAGGGCCATTGTCAACGCGACGGCATCGTCGATTCCGGGATCGACGTCCAAAATTACCTTGCGAGGCACTGAAACAGGCATGGTGAAAGTGGCGGCGTGTGACTCGCTGCGTTGGCGAACGATCCGTAGAGTAGGCTCATCGGCTCGGGCACGGCAGGCGAATTCTAGCTGAAACCGTCCCGCCGTGCCTTCTGCTCCTTCCAACGCGTCCCTTTCCCCGCGAATATTTATGGATCAACCAGCAGACACGCCCGACATCACCCAGTCTCTTGCCCGCCTGCGTGAGGGTCTCCATGCGGGCCGCGACGAGACCCGGCGGCTTGTGGACGGTGTCCTGGCGGGAACGGTCGACCTGAAGTTGTTCGGCCAGTGGCTTCTGGCACTCGCCGACCTCGGCGAGTCGGCCAACGAAATCGCCGGCGTGTCGGAGGCCCTGCGGGGCCGGATGCTCACCCTCCACAGCCGGCACTCGGTGGTCGCAGACACCTGTGGCACCGGCGGCGACGGCTGCGGCTCTTTCAATATCTCGACCGCAGCTGCAGTCGTCGCGGCCGCTGCGGGACTACCGGTCGCGAAGCACGGCAACCGTGCGGTGACAAGCCGCACCGGCTCGGCCGACGTACTCGAGCATTTGGGCGTTGCGGTTGGGCTGACGCCGGAGACATCCGTACGGCAGCTCGACACCCTCGGCATCTGCTTCTGCCTGGCACCGGTGCACCATCCCGCGATGGCCAGCGTCGGCCCGCTGCGTCGGTCCCTCGGGCGACCGACCGTGTTCAATCTCGTCGGGCCGCTCTGCAATCCCGCCGGCGCAACGGTGCAGGTGATCGGCGTCGGCCGGGCTTCCGCGCGGGAACCGCTGGCCGAGGCCGCTCGGCTCCTGGGCGTCAGACGCACGCTCGTCGTCTCAGGACACCTCGGCGAGCGGACTCCTGGCGACACCCCTGCAAAGGTCTTCGACGAGATCAGCCTGTTTGGGCCCACCGACGTGATCGACGTGTCCGCTGGTTCAACCACGCGAGCGCGGTGGACTCCCGAGGATTTCGGAATTGCGACACAGCCGGTCGCACGACTCGAAGAGTTGTCGGTCGCCGGCCCCGCCGAGAGCGCCGTGGCGATACGCGAGGTGCTCGCTGGCATGAAGGGGCCGCGCCGCGACGTCGTCGTGCTCAACGCCGCAGCCGTGCTCTGGGCAGCGGGCCGGGCTGGCGATCTGCCGACGGCCCGGGCCACCGCCGAGAAAGCCATCGATTCCGGCGCCGCCGCCCGCCTCCTCTCGGCGTGGTGCCAGCCACCAACACCCGACACCCCCGACACACAGGGCACCGCGACGAATTCGAAGAGGCCGACCTAGAAGAGGCCGACCTAGAAGAAGCCGATCCCAGCAGCGGCCGACGCTCCAGCGATCGCCATCTCAAACGAGCGGCACCGAAAGTCCGTCGTACGCAAAGGCGACATCGGCCGGCAGCGCCGCCTGCGCGGCGGCGTGCAGCAGCTCGTGCCCCATGTGCACGAAGAGCGTTCG
>JBIIMX010000051.1:0-13689 GCA_044337765.1 Pirellulales bacterium
TCGATGTGACCGTGCGTGAGCACGACTGCGTCGATCGTCTCGGGCGGCACGGCAAAGCGGTCCCAATTCCGCTCACGGAGGCTCTTTTCCCCCTGAAAAAGTCCGCAGTCGACCAGCACGCGCGAGCCGCCCGCCTCCACCAGGTGCCGCGAGCCCGACACCATTCCGGCCGCGCCGAGAAACGTGATGCTGGCTGCCGCGTGGGGGGCGTTTTGCTGGTCGGCCATCGATGGAAACTCCTCGTGGTGGTCAGACGGTGGGTCTGGAAACAGTGGGTCTGGAAACAGTGGGTCTGGAAACAGTCTGTTGGGCAACAACGACTCAGGAGGGCGGCGGGGCCGGACGCTCACGGAGATCGGAAGACGAGCGTGTCTCGCCTGACATGAGCAGTTCACCGTCGCCGATCTGCAGCGCCTGCAGTTGGTAGCTCGTGGCTCCTGCGTCGTGCGTGGATGGGATATAGACCATGAGCACCATCCGTCCGTCCAGCATCCGCAGATCGGTGACCATACCCAGCTTGCTGATGCGGCTGGAGAGCGCCCGCAAGATCGGTGTCCTCGGAACGGGAATCGCACCCAGGCTTGCCCGATCCAGCACGATCGCCAGATGGTTGACGTCCCGCAGCAGGATTTCAAAGTCGAGCCACGCCACGGCCGTCAGCGGTCCATAGCCCACCCGAGTTCCCAGCGCGACATGTCTGGGCCGAAACAAGAGCCTAGGCTGGGAGATGCCTTGCGGCAGCCAGCGGGGATGGTTCCGCGGAAGATCAACCGCCAGCCAGGCATTGAGTTCATCGGCGGTCACCGCCGCCTCCCAGCCGCCCGGCCGGGAGATGGATGCATGCCATGCCGACGCCTTGGTCACGGCCCGCCGCGCTAAGGCCTCGAGATCCAGCCCAGTGGCAGCCTCGGAATTGCCGGCATGCCCCGCGACCGCGGCGGCATTGGTCTCGAGCTTTCGGTAGAAGAACGGCTCGTGTTTCAACAGTGCCGCAATCGCGATGACCGTCAGCAACAGGCCACCGAAACAGACAAAGGCGACTCTCTGCAGCCGCCGCCACGATGGGTGCTTCACGACAAGAGTCGACACATGCTCAATCGCGGTTTCCACCTGCGGCACACACCCTGCCGACAACGGGGGGAGCGGCGTCAACTGCTCCACGCACTCCGGAGATTGGAGCCGTTCCCCCCGAGTTTTGAAACCACAGCTAGCCCGTCAGGCCCAATAATCGGGGGATGGGCAGTTCCGCGGCGGCATCCAGCGTCACATCCCCGAGAAATTCCTGCTCCAACTCGTCTCTCAGCACCCGCACATCTGGCGGCGCCTCGATCCCTATCCGAACCTTGTCTCCGCTGACGCGAACGACCGTAACCACGACCGAATCCCCAACCCGAATTCGTTCGTTCTGCTTGCGGGAAAGCACGAGCATCTAGGCCTCCGTTCAAAATGGATGTGTGAAAATGAATGTACGAGTAGGCTATACAAATGTCAACCTCTCCCCGGTCGCGGCCCCGCTGCTTCACGGCATCCTGACCGGCCGTGTCTCCCCTGAAAACCTGAGACGAGCAGGCTGACTTTGCGACATGGGAAACATCGTCTGGTCGGGCAGTCTTTCTTGGCCATACGCCAAGAGACACCGACTGGATGCTTTGTGCAGCGCGGGCCTGTGGTACGGCCTACTCGCAGGGCAGCGGTTCCGCCGTCTGCAAAAGCTGATTCAAGTATGGACATTACGGCATGTGCCTTCGACCGTGGCGGCGAGTTTTTAACTTGCCGTGTCCCCTGCCGGATTCCACAAGTTGAAAACTTGTGGCCACGAGGTCGATCGCTTCGGCTAAGGCCCCGTTTTCCCGACCTTACTCGGCGTCCGTGGTCGGCACCGCCGCGAAATCGGCGAGCTCAACCTGCGTGGCAACGGCCACGCGGCTCTCCGCTTCCTCGATCCGCGAGAGATCGCCGGCAAGCAGCCGGGGATGAAACTTGTGCACGCACCGCAGCGTGTCGGCGCGGCCGGTGACCATCGCCGCACGGGAATCGATCTCGAGCGACACCTCCGTCGGAATGCCACCTGCTGCCGCCACGCGGCGGTTGATGGCCAACCGTGGAAAGGGCGGCAGGCCACCCGGACGCACAAGCGCCTTCAAAAGGATCGCCGTGTCTGCAAACCGACGGTAGACGCCGGCTGCCTCCGCCGTCGGAGGCGTGGCGAAGTCGATCGCGTAGCGGACCCGCGGGCCGACCAGTTCGATGCGGTCGTCAGACTCCGTCATGCCCTCGCCAAAGTCGGGGCCGCCAGCCCACCGCACCAGCCGGTCATCTGACTTTCTGGCCCAGGACGCGAGCGACACGCTCAGCCGCTCGAGCCGGATCGAATCGACCTGTGTCTTCAGGTTGCGAGTCGGATCGACGAGCACGACCCGCTCGCGGGCTGGATCGTGGAGCACGATCTCGCCAGACAACTCGCTACCGTCCTTCGCCGCGGCTGGCTCGAGGAAGTCCCAGGCGATCCCGTCGCGAAAGAGCGTCAGACTCCGCGCGATCGGAGCCTCACCGCCATTGGCGAAAACCTCGCTCTCCACGCGAAACCCACGTTCCTCGCCGGCCCGGACCGGCGGCAGCGCGCAGACGCCGAGCAGACAACACGACAGAAGCAGACAACACGACAGAAAAAGCCTCGCGACGCTCGATGGCGGCACGGCTCGCAAGGTGGCGGTCTGCATGGGCGGTCAACCCTGGGTTTCCCCTCGGGCCCTCGGCGGCGGACTGGGCCGGGACGGTAGCAGAAGCCCCTCCGACGACCAAGGCTGAACTTGCCGCCAGAGGAACGGGTCGCGGAGCTTTGGGCTCTCCTGCCGACGCGACGAGCCCCTCCGCCGGCGGAGCGGCGGACGCAGACTTTTGCCGCCCCGTAGCCGGTGCCACACCAAAGTCGAAAGCGGTCTAACGGTCCGATCGGCGTGGAGCGACTGTGTGGAGGAGTTCCGCGGCATCGGAAAACAGATGCCAGCGGCCGCTGGGCACCCGGCGGGCAAGGCGAGCAAGCCTGGCCTGCATCTTTTCGCGGGACACCTTCCCGTCCACCTGGCGAATCGCCACGCCCTCGACCCGGTCGGGATGACGTCGCGCAACCTCGGCATAGACCTCCGGATCCCGCTCGCCGGAGTCACCTACGAGCAGGAAGGTCCGCCGCGGAAAATCCCGGATGATGTTCTCGATGACCCGTCGCTTCGACCGTTTGCGGTTTGGCAGCCGTCCCAGCGGCGTGGAGTCTTTGAGCCGGAAGAGCTTGAGGTGCATCGACCCCGAAGGAAGGCCTGCGTCGCGGAGAAATCCCCCCAGACAGTTGGCCAATTGCCAAGGACTCGCAGAGACATAGTGAAAGGCGGTCCCCGCAGCGTGCCAGTGACGGTAGACCTCGGCCATGCCTGGCACGGCATAAAATTCCCGCAGGAGCGTGTTGGCGAGGAGTTCTCGACGGTTGGCGACGTTCGTCACCTTCACCGTGTCGTCGATGTCGGAGATCACCGACAGGCCCTCTTCGTCGATCACCTGAATCCAGCCGGCCGCCGGCGCGGCTGGTGACGTCAGGCCGTCGGCCTGATCCTCGTCCGTCGCCAGTGAGGCCTCGTAGGAGAGCCAGCGACACTGCTCGCCCTGCGCGGCGAAGCCACCGGCTCTGGCCAAAGCATCGACGTCGGCGTCGTCCAGATCGATCACCTGCTGAAAATGACCGACCCGATCGGACTGGCCCGCGTCGAACCTCCGCCCGCCCAGGGTGATGCTCACCCGCTCTCCCGCCACCCGCTGAAACAAGAAGGCGTCGGCCCGCCGCCGAAACACCTCGGACTGCAGTTGGGTCTCGTCGAGTTCCAAAAGCCGCCTGATCACCCCGACGGCCAGGGTGCGGCGATGACTCTTCGCAGGCAAAGGGCGGGAGATCATGCCGGCAACGGTGGCCTGCCACCGCTTTTCACCGGGAAGACGCCGCGCGTAGGTAGGGAAAAAAACGATCATGCGACCGGACCGCGGGCGGGGCGCGGTCTCCTCCGGCAAGGCCGGAAGCCATGCCGAAGCCACGCGTGATGCGGGTTGGTGCTTGCAATCACCATGAAAACCATCTTACAACCTCCCCCAGTATTCTGGATGAGTCACCACCTGGAGGAAAGCATGGGAGTCAAGAAAACGGGTAAGGGCCGCCGCAAGCTGGGGCAAAAGAAGCGACGCATGCGAGCACGCATCCGCCACCGCAAGGGCTGATGAACTGCGGGCCGGCTCCCCGCGACACGCGGCGGCGTGCCGTATGTTTCGGCATGACCCGCACAGTTTCACGGCGGCATGATCTGATCCGCCAAGATGCCTTCGCGGTTTCCTTGCCGCGCCTCGGGCATGGGGTAGTTTTGCATGGCTTCGCGACGGCAACACGTCGCGAGGTGATTGCCCCGCGAAGGAGATGCCCCTCATGCGTGCGAATTCATGGTGCCGTGTCGCGGCCCGATGCCTCCCGATGGTGATCGTGATGGCCGCAGCCAGCCTGTCGGGCTGCCGGTCGCTCACCGAGAAGTACATCGCCCTCGAGGTCTGGAAGTACGAGAAACTCTTCGGTCATCTGCCGCCTGGATTCGTCCCCCCGGGAGCCGTGCCGCCGGCGGCCCCAGCCATGCGTCCCTGCGGTCAGGCCGCGGCGTGCCAGGCAGCACCCTGCGGCGGCGAGCATCCTGTCGGGCCGTCCACTGCTGGCAGCAACTGCGACCAGTGCCAGGGTGGCGTTGTCACGGGAGGTGTGCACTCAGGCATGGGCATGCCGTCTGGCGGAGCTCCGCTGCCGGTTGGTCCGGGAGGCTCACCAGGTCCAAGTGCCGGAGGTCCAAGTGCCGGGATGCCCACGCCGGCGGCTGTGACCAGCAGTCGGCCGGTGGTCATCTCCGACGAGGTCGTGCTTCCGTAGGGAGCGACGGCGGAATCAGCCAAGCGTCTCTTCGGGGCCGGGAAACTTCCGCTGCTCGACGTCGTGCCGCCAGCGGGCGACAGCGTCACCGATCGTCCCCTTCACGTCGGCGTAGGCGCGGACAAACCGCGGGACCCGGCCGACCGACAGACCGATGAGATCGTGCATCACGAGCACCTGGCCATCGCAATGCGGGCCGGCGCCGATACCGATGGTGGGCACCGCCAGCGATCGCGTGATCGTCGCGGCCACCTCCTGCGGGACGCATTCCAGGATGACGGCACACGCGCCGGCATCCGCAGCAGACTTGGCATCTGCCATGAGCCGGTCGAGATCCCGCTGCATCCGATAGCCGCCGAGCTGGTGCACGGCCTGCGGCCGGAGGCCGACGTGCCCCATCACAGGAATGCCGGCGGCCGCGATCCCGGAGATCACGTCCGCCTGACCTGCGGTGCCCTCGAGCTTCACGGCCTGACAGCCGGTCTCCTTGAGCACCCGGGCGCATGCCTGAACCGCCGTCCGCACGCCCAAGTGCTGCAGCGGGAACGGCAGGTCGACGACGACCATGGCCCGCGACACGGCGCGGGAAACGATCTCGCCGTGGTAGATCATCTGGTCGAGCGTGGCGGGAAGTGTGGAGTCCCGCCCGGCCACGACCATTGCGACACTGTCGCCCACGAGCACGCAATCCACGCCGGCGGCGTCGGCCAATTGGCCGGTCGGCCAGTCATAGGCCGTGACCATCGTGCATGGACGTCGGTCACGCTTGGCAGCTGCGAGATCGAGAACGGTCACACGGCGGACGGGATCGGACATAGGTGGCGTAGACCGGCTGGGGGAGATCGGAATGCACTGCTGGAGCCTCTGCAGGCTTTGGAGCCCAGGAGCCGCGAGACTCACTTCGGGCGGCTTCCCGCTTAGTTCAGTCCCTTGAAAAAGGCGTTGAGCTGATCGTCGTCCGAGGCATCGCCCGCGGGGGCGGCAGGCTCCGCGGATGGCCACTGGGGCGTTTCCGCAGCGGGAGCCTCCACATCCGCAGCGACCAGGCCGTCGGCAATCGCGACATCTGCCGGGCCTTCGTCGTGCTGTTGGCTGTGCTCAATCTGGAAGTCGGGCTGTTCTTGGCCCGCGTCCAGCGCGACGCTGCCTGTCTCCACGCGACTCTCAGCGGCTGTGAGTGCGTCTCGGCGATCATGGACCTCGATGGAGTCGGTCGAATCACCCGCCGGCGGAAGTTCGTACTCCACGGTGAACGCCAGGCCCCCTACCCGCACGAGACCGCCGGGAGGAACGGCTGTTTTGGTGCTCGCAGGCACCTGTTCATCATTGAGAAACGTGCCATTGGTCGACCCCAGATCACGGACATACACCTGCCCATCCCGTTCGAAAAACTCGCAGTGCTTGCGGCTGACCAGATCATGCTGGATTCGCAGTTTCGCCTCCTCGCCACGGCCGAGCAGAATCGGGAGGCGAACGGAAAACGTCCGCTTTTTCGCGGCAGGCGCGACGACATGAAAGCGGACGATCATGGTGGCGGACGGCGTGGCGGGAGCGAGAGCAGCGTGGCACTGCGGGGCAGCCGCCAGCAAAACTGCAGACCTCTAACGTCTGCTGAGATCGTACGTCGGACAACGGCGGTTTCCAAACCCGCCCCCCATCCCCCCCAAGAAACCCCGTTTCCCCAGAGGATGACCTTGCGGCCACCCCCGGACCCCTTATAATCCGGCGTTCCTGGACTGATCGTGGCCGTCCCGTTTTTCGGACGTTTCGCGGCTGTCGAGGAACGTTCCTGCGGGTGTAGCTCAGTTGGTAGAGCACCACGTTGCCAACGTGGTTGTCGTGAGTTCGAATCTCATCACCCGCTTTTCGATTTTTACCGTTTCAGCCGTCCGTTCGGTCGGCACTGTCTCTGTTCGACCTCCTCCAAAATGTCGTTGAGGGGTCGGTCGAAATCTTCTGCGAGCGACCGTCGTTCGCCCGTGTGTTGCAAAGCTCTCCCGCTCCCGTCGGAAACAGTCATGTCTTCTTCCAGCGATCCTTCCGCAACCGCCCTGGCATCCCCGACTTCCGGGAGTGACGAACCGGCCATTCAGCCGCTGAACATCGAAGTTGCCATCGACAAAATTTCGGCCTGCGAGCGGCGGGTTCGGGTATCGATCCCGCGAGGCGACATCGACCGTTACCGGGATGACGCGATTGGTGAAATGATGCCCGCCGCCATGCTGCCCGGCTTCCGTCCAGGTCGCGCGCCGCGACGGCTCGTAAGCAGCCGCTTCAAAACGGAGCTTTCCGATCAGATTCGCAGCAAGCTGCTGGCCGACGCGATGACACAAGTGTCCGAGCAGCAGAAGCTCTCTCCCATCAGCGAGCCCGAACTCGACGTGAACGCCGTCCTGGTGCCTGCCGACGGCCCCATGACGTTCGAGTTCAAGATCGAGGTGCGTCCGGAATTCGACCTGCCCGAGTGGAAGGGGCTGGCGATCCGCAGGCCCTCCCGCACGATCTCCGAAGCTGACGTGGAGGATGCTCTCACGAACCTGCTGCGGGAACGTGCCCGGTTCGTGCCCCACGACGGCGCGGCAAAGCCCGGCGACCTGATCGTGGCCAACCTGCGGTTTCTCGACGGTGACAAGGTGCTGTCGGAGGCTTCTGAGCTGGAGCTGATCGTGCGTTCGAAGCTCTCCTTCGCCGATGCTGAATTGGCGGACTTCGACGCGCTGGTGGCCAAGGCCCGTGTCGGCACCCCGGTGACCGCCACCATCAAGGTGTCGGACGAGGCTGCCATCGAGTCGCTCCGCGGCAAGGAAGTCACGCTCGAACTGACGGTCGTCGACGTCAAGCACCTCGAACTGCCCGAATTGACCCCCGAACTTCTCGAGGAGATCGGCCCTTTTGAATCGCCGGACGACCTGCGGGCGGCGGTGCGGAAGCAGCTGGAAAACCAGCTCGAGTGGCACCGACGGCGGCAGGTGCGTCAGCAGGTGTCGAGTGCCCTGACGGCATCGGCGAGCTGGGACCTGCCCCCGGATCTGCTGCGACGGCAGAGTCTTCGGGAACTGGAGCGGGCGATCCTCGAACTTCGCCGCAGCGGCTTTGACGACGATTCGATCCGCCGCCATGTCAACGAATTGCGTCAGTCCGTGATGGGCAGCACGGCGGCTGCACTCAAGGAACACTTCATCCTCGAACGCATCGCCGAAGATCAGTCGATCGGTGACGTCGCAAGCGACTATGACGAGGAAATTCGTGCCATCGCCGCGCAGTCGGGCGAGTCTCCCAGGCGTGTGCGGGCGAACCTCGAAAAGCGCGGCCTCATGGACGTGCTCCGCAACCAGATCATCGAACGCAAGACGATCGACCTGATCACGTCGCACGCGAAGTTCACCGACACTCCATTTGAGTTTCAGAAGCGTGATGCAGAGGCAGTGGACCATGCGGTCTGCGGCATCGTCGTCGGCGAGGAGGAAATTCCGACGGCCACCCAGTCGGAGCCCGGCAGCCCGCGAAGGTCTTGAGCGGCTACCAGCAATCCTGCGTCCACCCCGTGCCAGCGGGCACCGTGTCAATCCGGCATCGCGTCCCCAACCACAGCTGATCTCCCAGCCCACCCGAGCAGCCCACCCGAGACCTGACATGCACGATCGTATCTCCGCCGCCTCGACCACCTCTCCACGCGCCTCGAGCGCCTCGCGCGACTACCAGCGGCAGCGGCAGATGACGCTGGGAGACCTGCTGCTGGAAAATAGAATCATCCTGCTGCAGGGGGAGATCTACGACGGCAATGCCAACGAACTGGTGATGAAGCTCCTCTATCTGCAGAGCGAGAATCGCCGCAAGGATATCCACTTCTACATCAACTCGCCTGGCGGCAGTGTCACGGCCACCATGGCGATCTACGACACGATGCAGATCCTCTCCTGCCCGGTCGCGACCTACTGCGTGGGACTCGCAGCCAGCGGCGGCGCTGTGCTGCTCGCCGGCGGCGCGAAGGGGAAGCGATTTGCCCTGCCGCATGCCAAGGTGATGATCCACCAGCCCTACGGCCAGGTCGGGGGGCAGGTGAGCGACATCGAGATCCAGGCCGACGAGATCATCAAGACCCGTTCCATCCTCAACGACATCCTCGCCCATCACACCGGCCAGCCCATCGAACGCATCGCCAAAGACACCGACCGCGACCGCTACCTCACGGCCACCGAGTCCAAGGAGTATGGTCTGGTCGACGATGTGCTCACCAAGCCGCCGATCGCGGCTGAAGAAGAAGGCAAGGACTGACCCCCATCCGGTCTCGGAAATCCTTTCCTGTCCGGCTCGAGACGTACCGCACCACTCCCCGTTCCAAGCCCCCGCCGAGAAGCTGACCATGCCCCTGATCCCGTTTGTCATCGAGAAGAGTGGCCGCGAAGAGCGGGCGATGGACATCTACAGTCGCCTGCTCAAGGACCGCATCGTCTTCCTCGGCTCGCAGGTCAACGACGAAGTGGCCAATGCCATCGTCGCCCAGCTGCTCTTTCTGCAGTCAGACGACCCGAAGTCCGACATCCACCTCTACATCAACTCGCCCGGCGGAAGCGTGACGGCAGGTCTGGCCATCTATGACACGATGCAATTCGTGACCTGTGACGTCGCCACCTACTGCATCGGCCAGTGCGCATCGATGGGCGCGGTGCTGCTCACCGCCGGCGCAAAGGGCAAACGGCGGGCTCTGCCGAATGCGCGGATCATGATCCACCAGCCGCTGGCCGGCATGGAGGGAACCGCCGAGGAGATCATGATCCATGCCAAAGAGTTCAAGAACATCAAGCACAAGCTCAACGCCATCCTTCTCAAGCACACGGGGCATCCCCTGGAGAAGATCGAACAGGACACGGATCGTGACCGCTTCATGTCGGCGCACGAGGCGCTCGAATACAAGCTGATCGATGAGGTGATCGACCGCATGCCGACCGACAAGGCTACTGGCGGCTGATCGGCTGGTGGCGGTCGCTTTGGCCGCGGCCGCGTGACAGATGAAGAAGACGACAGGCAGATGACGGGAGCATGATCGGATAGTGGCGGTCGCCCGAACGGCCGCAGTGAGGCACAACCTGGTGAGGCGCAAGGAGGCGCATCATGACACGGTTCAGAGGCCTGGACGCCCGCATTCCAGCGGCATTGCTTGACCGTATGCGCTGCGGCTGCGCCGTGGCGGTCGCCCTGCTTGCGTGCCTCGGCTGCAAAAGCGATCTGAGTCAGCAACTGCTGGAACGCGAACTGCGGATGCAGGAAGACCAGATCTACCAACTCCAAGACGAACTCCAGGACGCAAGCGCCCGGCTCAGCCGTGCGGCCGGTGAGAACACGAGCCTGAAGAAGCAGCTGGGCTTCTCGGAGAATGATTCCCCGGCGGCCGTTCGCGGGCCTTCCATGCCGTCGATGCTTCCCAAACCAAGCCTGAGCCCGCCCCTCCTCGCCCCGCCGAAAATCGACATGCCCGCAGCCAGCCCTCAAGGGCCGGGTGCGATCGCCCCTCCGAAACTCGAGGGCATCCCGCCACTGCCGGCTGAGCCACGCTTCCCGGGAGCCGCGGCCCCAGGCTCGTCGTCGATCACGCCGGCGTCGAATACGGCGGTGGCCGCCGGCGATCCGACCGTCGCTGCCCCCTCCCCGCTGGCAATCGATTCCGGAGCACAGCCCATCGTCCCCTGGAGCGATCCGGCTGCCAACCCACCGACCGGCCGGCGACTCTCCCACGAGGAAAGCCTCGCCGATGCCGGCCGCATCACGCACCTGATCGTCAACCCGGCGAGAACCGCGTGCTTTGACGGCGACGGCGACGGCGTCAGCGATGGGCTGGCCGTCGTCATCGAACCGCGGGATGGTGATGAGCGACTCGTCACCGCCGCAGGCGATGTGTCGATCACCGTCTATGACCACGGTGGGCCCGCAGGCGCGGCTCCGGTGGCTCGGTGGGACATTCCGGATCGGGAGGCAATCAGCCACTTCCGCCGCACGTCACGGAACCGCGGCCTGCACTTCGTGCTCCGTTGGCCGGGCCTGCCGCCGCAGGGAGATCACATACGGGTTCAGGTCGCTCTCACCACCTTCGAAGCCGCGGCATTTCAAGCCGACTGCACCGTGGCCGCGAAGCCACAGCGAACGCCGGACGAAGCGCCGTAAGAAGCCGCCGGACACGCAGGGCATCGCCGCAGCCAGCGTGATTGATTCGAGGCAATCGTCGACTGGTTTGCAGAGAGTCGACACCACTCGCGAAGACACGCCCTCGGGCCACTTCGGCCGGGCACGCAATCTGACGCACACGTGGCGGCACGTTTCAACTTGTCCGTGTGTCCCTACTCCCCCCGTGGCGGCAAGTTTCCAACTTGTCCGTGTGTCCCCCATGCCGGATTCCACAAGTTGAAAACTCGTGGCCACGGGAGTCCCAGACTTCGGTCATCTCCCACGTGGCGGCACGTTTTCAACTTGTCCGTGTGTCCCTCGTGCCGGATTCCACACGTTGAAAACTCGTGGCCACGGGGTCAGCAGATGTCATGCCGAACAGGCTTGCTCAGGGACTCTGTTTGCTTGGAGGCCCTCTTCTACAAGCCCTTGTCTTCAAGGAAGTTCAGCAGGTCTGCAACCCGGTTCGAGTAGCCCCACTCGTTGTCGTACCAGCTGACGACCTTGACGAAGTTGCCCAGACCAATCGTATCGACCGCCGAAAAGATCGAGCTGTGGGGATCGCCCTTGAGGTCGGTCGAAACCAGCTCCTTGTCGCTGTACCGGAGAATCCCCTTGAGGGGTCCCTCCGCCGCCTTCTTCATCGCGGCATTGATGTCGGCAGGCGACGCCTCCTTGCCGAGCAGCGCCGTGAAGTCGACGACGCTCACCGTGGCAACCGGCACGCGGAACGCCATACCGGTGAACTTGCCCTGGAGTTCGGGAATCACGAGGCCCACGGCCTTTGCGGCGCCGGTGCTCGAAGGCACGATGTTGAGGGCCGCGGCCCGGGCATCGCGGAGATCCTTGGCCGCCGTATCGACCGTCTTCTGCGAATTCGTGTAGGCGTGGACGGTGGTCAGCAGGCCACGGTCAATGCCGAAGGTCTCGTGCAGCACCTTGGCCACGGGGGCCAGGCCGTTGGTCGTGCAGGAGGCGTTCGAGATCACGTGGTGTTTCTTCGGGTCGTACACCTTGTCGTTGACGCCCAGCACGATCGTCAGGTCTTCGTTCTTGGCCGGTGCCGAGATCACGACCTTCTTGACGCTGTCTCGCTTGTGGGCGGCGGCCTTCGTGGCGTCGGTGAAGAAGCCGGTGCTCTCCACGACGATCTGCACGTCCTGGGATCCCCACGGGATCGACCCGGGATCCTTTTCCGCGAAGACCTTGATCTTGTGGCCGTCGACGACCAGATCGTTTCCCTCGTAGCTGACCTGACCCTTGAAAGGGCCGTAGTTGGAGTCGAACTCGAGCAGGTGAGCATTGGTCTTGGCGTCGGTGAGGTCGTTCAAGGCCACGACTTGCACATCCCCGTTGAGACCGTACTTCTCGTAAATGGCCCGGTAGGTGAGGCGACCGATGCGGCCGAAGCCGTTGATGCCGACGCGAATGGACACGGTGAATCTCCTAAGGCGGGACGTCGAACGACCGCTTCCGTCCTGCAACACTGCGGACGGCCGGGGGCGGAGGAATATACACCGCCGCGGCACGGCCGCTCAATCCGCCCACGAAAATACCGGTTTTGACAGCCGATCGCCGCCACCGGATACGATAAGGCCATGAGCACACCGGTTCTCGAACTCAACGACGTGCGCAAGTCGTTCACGATGCCGGGCGGCGAGCGGGTGAGTATTCTCGACATCGACTCGTTTCGCCTCGCCGCAGACGAGCACTGCGCCCTCGAAGGCCGCAGCGGCTCCGGGAAGTCGACGCTCCTCAACGTGATCTCAGGAATCATGCGGCCCGACGCCGGCCGGGTGATCATCGATGGCATCGATATCGCCCGGCTCGACGAGCCGCGCCGGGACCGCGTGCGGGCCAACAAGCTCGGTCTGGTCTTTCAACAGTTCAACCTGCTCCCCGGATTCACGGCGCTGGAGAACGTGCTCGTGGCGATGTCGTTCGGTTCGGGCCGGCCCGACCGAAAGCGGGCGGTTCAGCTGCTCGACGCCGTTGGCCTCGGCCACCGGCTCGACCACAAGCCCTCTGAACTCAGCGTCGGGCAGCAGCAGCGGGTGGCGGTGGCCCGGGCACTGGCCAATCGGCCCCGGGCCGTGCTCGCCGATGAACCCACGGCCAGCATCGACCCGGCCCATCAGCAGCAGGTGATCGACCTGCTCCGAACCACCTGCACCGAGCAGGGCGTGGCACTCCTGGTCGTGACACACGCAGCCGAGGTGGCCGTGCAGTTTCCGCGACGCGTCCGCCTGGAAGACTTCAACCGCGCAGCCCTGGTGCATCGCCCATGACCCTGCTCGGCATCGCCTGGCGCAATATCCGGCAGCGGCTGTTCACCAGCCTGCTGACCGCGCTCTCCCTGGCGCTCGGCGTTGCGCTCGTGGTGGCCACGCTCGTGACCGGCGGCATCGTCAAGCAGGCCTTCGAGTCGGGTTCAGGCCTGGGCTACAACATGATCGTGGGCGCGAAGGGGAGTCCGCTGCAGCTGGTGCTCAACAGCGTCTACCTTATCAGCAAGCCTATCGAGAACATTTCCTGGGATTTCTACCAGCAGTTCCTGCCTGCAGCCGAGCGGCCCGACGGAGTCG
>JBIIMX010000400.1:0-3586 GCA_044337765.1 Pirellulales bacterium
GTGTTCGGCACGATACGTGCTTCTCTCCCGTGGCGGCAAGTTTTGAACTTGCCCGTTGCCAAGTCGCGGATTCCACAAGTTAAAAACTCGTGGCCACGGGGAGCGGATTCCACAAGTTAAAAACTCGTGGCCACGGGGAGCGGATTCCACAAGTTAAAAACTCGTGGCCACGGGTCGGACGGGAACAGAGCTGTGTCCCCTTCGTCTGTCTTACCGCACGATCTGGTTGCGGCCGTCGAGCAGGATGACGGCCGGCTTGTGCGTGGCGGCCTCCTGCGAGTCGAGCCACGCATACGACATGATCGTGAGACGGTCGCCCGGCGCACCGAGGTGCGCGGTGGCTCCGTTGAGTTCGATCACGCCCGAACCAGCCTTGCCATAGATCACGTAGGTTTCGAACCGCTCCCCGTTGGCGATGTTCCCCACGAGAATCTTTTCGTAGGGACGCAGTCCAACCCGCTCTGCCAGATCGGCTGCGATCGTCAGGCTTCCCTCGTAGTCAACCGACGCACCGGTGACCGTTGCACGGTGTATCTTCGATTTCAGCAGGCAGATCGTCATGGTGCTCAGCGGGTTGGACGGAAACGGATGCAGACCGGGGACGGCACGTCGAGCGACTGGCCCGTAAACGATAGTTTGCCAGTTTCGGCATCGATCGCGAAGACCGTCACGCTATGCGAATTCTGGCCGGCTGCCAGCAGGAATTTCCCGCTTGGGTCGATCGCGAAGTTGCGGGGCGTTTTGCCGCGGATGGGTTCGGCACCCAGAAAGGTCAGCCGGCCCGTAGACCCGTCCACGGCATACATGGCGATCGAGTCGTGCCCTCGGTTCGAGGCATAGAGGAATCGGCCGCCGGGGTGGGCAACGATCTCTGCGGTCGAGAAGCCCTTGGTATCAGTGACGTCGGCGGGGAGCGTGGAGAGCGTCTGCACCTCCTTGAGCGTGCCCGCCTGCGGATCGAATGCGAAGGCGGTAACGGTAAGATCGAGTTCGTTGACCGCATAGCCATACCGTCCGTTTGGATGAAACGCGAAGTGCCTCGGCCCCGCACCGGGCGTGCCGCGGCCGAAGCCATGAGCCGCGAGCGTGGCCTTGCCGACATCGAGGGCATGGATCAGCACCTTGTCGAGCCCCAGATCACAGGCGATCGCAAACCTTCCATCGGCTGTCGGGTTGATCGAATGCCCGTGCGGCCCCTCTTGCCGCTGCGGGTTGGGCCCCTTGCCCTCGTGCTGGATGAAGCCACCCGGCGAGCCGGCCACGACGGGCTCGAGGCTGCCGTCGGCGGCGAGTCCAAGGCAGATCACGCTGCCACCACCGTAGTTGGCAGCCAACGCGACTTGACCCGTGCGATCGACCGAGATGTGGCACGGCCCGCCGCCACCGGAAGATTGATGATTCTTGGACTCGAGCGTGCCGGTGCTCTCGTCGATCGCAAGGGACAGCACCGCGCCAGTCGGCTTGCCGTCGGCGTCAGCCACCTCCGACACGGCATACATGACAGGCAGCGTCGGATGAACCGCGAGAAAGGACGGGTTCTTCGCCACGGCTGCCAGCACCGGAGCAGTCAGCTTCCCAGTGGCGGCGTCGAACCGCGACACATAGATCCCCTCGCTCTTGGCGGGCCCGCCGGAGTAGGTGCCGAACCAGACGAACTGGCCGGTTGGCTCGGCGCCGCGGGCAGTGGACGTGGCGGACGTCGCCCCGAAGAGGACGAATCCCAGCAGAATGGAAACGGCCGCGGCGGCGGACAAGATGTGTCTGGCAATGGACGTCACGGGATGAAACCCTCATGCTGCCGCCGGTGAAATCAGCGGAACCGCCGGCATACGGCTCCGCCTCCAACTCCACAGATCGTACCCCCATGACCAACCGACGCAACGCTCGGCACCCGTGGCCGCCGCCAACGGCGGACGACCCGGGCCGCGAGGCCCGGAATACGCTTTGGCTCGAGCTTTACCAGGTGGTCGTTCGGGTCGGCTGGATCTTCAAAACCGAGACGATCATCATGCCGGCGGTGCTCGACGCCGTGGTCGATTCGGGGCTCTTGCGTGGCCTCCTCCCGGTGCTCAACCGGGGTGGTCAGAGTGTGCCGCCGCTGTTCATGGCCGGCCCCCTCACACGCGTTCCCCGAAAAAAATGGGCACTCGTGCTGACGAGCCTGGCTATGGCGGGCTGCTTTGGGCTTTTGGCCGCGGTCTGGCCGGGGCTCGCGGCCACGCGGCCAGATCTGCTGGCAGTGCTGTTCCTCGTGCTCTACGCCCTGTTCTCGGCGACGAACGGGTTGAACCAACTGGTGATCGCCGCCCTGCAGGGCAAGCTGATCTCCCCCGGGCACCGCGGCCGGGCCATGGTGGTGAGCGTGGCAGTGGGCAGCGTTTTGGCCATCGTGGCCGCAGCCCTGTTGCTTGGACCGTGGCTGGCAGAGCCCGACGGTTTTCCGAAAATTTTCGCCGCAACGGCAATTTTCTTTGCGCTCGCCGCGGTCGCGCCCGTGTTTCTCGACGAACCGGCCGACAGCCCGCCGCCCACGGCGATCGCCTCCGGCCGTCCGCGGGGCATTGTCGGTGGAATGGGGGAGTATGTCGGCAAGGGGATCGCGTCGTGGCGGCGGACGCTCAGTCGGGATCGGCCGCTCGTGCGGCTGTGCTTCGTGGCCGCCTTCTTCTCGGCCGTTCTCATGCTCTTTCCCCACTATCAGGCCTTTGCGAGGGATCGGCTCGGCAGCCGCACCGCCAGCCTGCTGACGTGGGTCATCGTGCAGAACGCCGCCACGGGCGTCGTAAGCCTGGTGGCAGGACCGTTCTCCGACCGCCGAGGCACGCGGATCGTGCTCATCTGGCTCGTGGCGTTCTCCTCGCTCACGCCACTGCTGGTCACGCTGCTTTCCCTCATGCCACACGAACTCGCCGTCGAATGGTTTTGGATTGTCTACGTGCCGCTGGGACTCAATCCGATCTCATTGAAGATCTTCACCAACTACGCGCTCGAGCTTGCGCCTGCGGTAGCGGACCAGCCTCGGTATGTGAGCATCGTGGGAGCGGCGCTGGCGGTGCCGTTTGTGATCTCGCCGCTGGTGGGCATGGCGGTCGACCTGCTGGGTTTTCGGCCCGTCTTCATCGCCGGGGCTGCGGTGATCGCCGCGGGATCGGTCGTGGCCCTTGGCCTGCCGGAGCCCCGGTATCGATGACGGCCGGAGGTTTCGATCCCGTGGCCACAAGTTTTTCAACGTGTGAGATCCGAGCCGGGGACACGGCAAGTTGGGAAACTCGCCGCCACGAGGGACACGGCAAGTTGGGAAACTCGCCGCCACGGGGACACGGCACGTTGGGAAACTCGCCGCCACGAGGGACACGGCACGTTGGGAAACTCGCCGCCACGGGGACACGGCAAGTTGGGAAACTCGCCGCCACGGCCGCTGTCGGGGCCGTGCCCGTCGAATTCCCCCTAAAAATGAAACGTTGCGAAGGGGGGCGTCGCAGCGGTAAGCTCTTCTGACGCCCGAATTCTCCGGTGCGGATGTTCGAAACAGCGTGGAGGCATATGCCATGAAGTCTTTACGGATGATGGGTCTGGTCGCTTTGGT
>JBIIMX010000401.1:0-3583 GCA_044337765.1 Pirellulales bacterium
TTGACGGCGTAGATGAAGTCCCTCGTCTGCGGCCCGATCCAGCCGTAGAACTCGCCCACGTCGAGGAGCGTGATGGACTGCCCGGCGACATCGGAGAGAACCGGCAGCCGCGCGGTCAGCACATCCACCGCAGGGCGGACCGGGTCGAGGACACTGTTGATCGTGTCCACGAACGGTGCGAGGAAGCTGGAGATCGCCTGCCCGGGATTGATCGTGATGTTCTGGAAGGCGATCGAAGGGGCCGAGCCGATGGTCACGAAGCCGTCATTGCCGTCTACGGCGACTCGCGAGCCCTTCAAGTCCCAGCCCATGACGAAGTCGGTGCGGATCGACGGGAAGGCAGTGTTGCCGCCGAACGTCGCCTCCAGCGCCAGCCGAATATCGGCCCGGTTTTCGACGGGGGCCGTGCCGAAGGAAACATCGAACAGGTCGGTCACGGGGCTTCCGGCGAGCTCCGCGAGGAACAGCCGACCGTCGCCGCCCGGATCGAGAACGTCTACCGAGACGTCCGCCCGCATGAGCGTGCCGCCGGCGATGTGCGTGGCGTCGGTGACGTCGATCTGCAGGAAACCGAGCTTGCCGGTGCCGCGGAAGCCCGGGGGAAGTGTGGCCTTGACGTAGATCTTGAGATCGTCGTCGGCCGTGTTGCCCTTGCGATCGGTGCCGGTGCCGAGAAAGAAGCCGTCGGACTTGGTCATGCCGATCTGGAAGTTTTTCCAGTCGAATCCCACCTCGATGCGGACGCCGCCCTCGACCGTCAGCCCGAGTGCGTCGGAGCCCACGTCGAAGTTGATGGGAATGTTGACCACCGCCAGCGGTGCGTGAAGGTCGCCGCGAAACCAGATCTCGGCGGGAGAGGGGCTGCTCTGTTCGAGGTCGTCGATCTTGACGCCGTCGCTGCCGCGGTCCACGAGGACCTTCAGGCCCCCCGGTCCCAACGCATCGAATACGGCCTGCTTGACGTTCCGTGAGCGACCCGCCTCGTAGAGAATGTTGTCGGAGATCTTCTCGCCGATGTCGCCCACGAAGCGGATCGCCTCCGTGAGCCCGTCGCCGATGAGCGGCAGCCGGAGCCCCTTGCCGTCGCCGAGCGAAAGGCCGAGCTTCGTGAGGTCGAGCTTCGAGAAGAACGCGTCGAGGGCGTCGCCAAAGGATTTGAGGTCGAGGCCGGACCCGTTACCGAAGCCGATGAGCCCAAGCGCGAGCGCATCGAAGTTGGGCAGCGACGGCCGCCCGGGTGCGTTGAGGCGATCCACCGTGAACGACCAGTTGATCCAATCGGCCTCCGGCAGCCGATTGCCGAGAACCTCGACGGGCAACTGAAGATGGAAGCGGCCCGTCGTCGGCTGTACGAACGACACGTTTGACGGGACGGCTCCGAGTGAAACGCGGCCGTCGGCGCGGCCGTCGGTGCGATCGTCCAAGCGGACGCCCAGTTTGATTGCATCGGCGACATTGAATACGGTTTCCGCGACCCCATCGCTGTCGAACGCGAGGAAGCCGTTGTCGATGCCCACGCCCACCGGGCCCACGGCCGCGGAAAACGCGAGGCCGCGGCCCCAGGCCTTGGCCGAGATGGTTGCCGTCGTCGAGCCGGCGTAGAGGAACGTCGTGGGGCTAGCAGGATCTGCCAGTTCCATGCCCACGTCGATGTGCATGCCGGCCGCAGCCCGCAGCCGCACGTCGCCATCGCCGCGGAGATCCAGCAGACCGGCTTTTTGTGCGGATAGATCGATGGCGAACGACTTCTCGATGACCCGTTCGAAGTCGAAGGAAATCTTGATGGCCGTGCCATCAATCGACACGGCTGCCGAGTCGCCGAGCACCCGGTCGAGCAACGTCACGATCTCGTCGAGCGACTCCGCCGGCGACAGCCTGATCTGCTGTACGAGGCCTGCGAAGGTCTCTCGGAGCTGGAGCAGCCCGCCGAAACTCACGCCCTTCAGCCCCGGAAGTTTTTTGGCGAGGAGATCCTGCGTGTCGAGGCGACCGACATACTCGGCGACCGCACCCTCGATCGCATCTGCCACGCTCTTACGGGAGAGCCCACCGGCGAGCAGGATCGGCCGCAGCGCTGCAGGCACATTGGAGGTGAGCGTCTGGACATTCTTGACGTCGGGCCACGATATGACGACCTCGCCGGATCGCGACGCCGTCTCCCACGGCAGCTTGGCCGTGGTCGGCAATCGCACCGAGAGCGAGCCTGCGGTCGTGACGGTGAAGCCCAGCTGGTCGCCCGCTCCCGCGGCCGATTCCGGCGAGGCAACCGCGCTGATGCCGTCGACGAACTGCGAGATCGTCACCCGGCCCCCGAAACTCCCAGGCACCACGAAACCGGCCGTGAACGATGCCAGCGCTGTGCCGCTGCCGTCGGTGATTGCGGCCGTGGCTCGGGTCAGCCTGGCCGAGGCGTCGATGTCGGCGGCCGTCACCAGCACGCGGCCCGACAACTCCGGCATCTTGCCGCTGCGGGCCACGATGAACACGCGGCGGACGAGGGAATCACCATGAAGCTGCGAGCCCGTGAGCTCCAACGGCACGATCTCGGCATCCTGCTCACGACCGACGGAGCCGACGATCCCCAGGCCGAGCCCAGGCATGCCGATCGCAGAAGGCCGGACATCGCCGGCGGCGTCCGCAGGTGTCGATACCCGCACCGAGAACTCGCCCGCCGTCCCGCCCGTCGCATCCCGGAGCACGAACGTCTTACCCGAAGTGTCGAGCCGGGCGAACGCGGCTTCGCCCGCGGGATAGAACTGGCTGTATCGGGTGGATCCCAGGTTCGCGCGGGCGGCCGCATTGAGACGGTTCACTGCGTCACCCACCGTGGCGATGCCGTCGAGTTCCACGGTAAACGTCGTGCCGTCGCTCAGGGTCACGATCACCCCGTCAACACGATCGGGACGATCGACGCGTTGCGACCAGACCGTGGCGAGGGTGCCGCCAGAAACCCGTTCATCCACGCGAGTGACGCCGTCGAGCCCGTGGAGGGCGTCAACTCGCGTGGCCTCGGTGAGCACGAAGTCGCCACCGATCTCCTTCTTAAGGTCGATCCCGAGCGTGAACCTGAGCCGCGCGTCGGCGACGGCCGATACCGTGCTCGTCGTGGCGAAGGCCGCGAACGAGCCGAGGCTCGCGCCCAGGTGCAGCTCCGACTGCACTGCGGCGAGCGGCTGCGTGAAGTCGAGATCGAACTCGAGTACGCCACTCGCATCGTCGAACCGGCCGCCGGCGAGAGCGGTGCCGAGGGCCGAGATCAGGGACTGTAGCGTCAAAGGGGCGGCCGAGCCGTCGAAGAGATTCGTGATCCGAGCATCCCAGATTTTCTTGAGATCCACGATGTTCGACAGCGACGCCGTCGTGAGGCCGACGTTCGCATTGAGATCCGGAAGACCGCGCAGCGAGTCGATCGCGGCGCCCACCTGGGAGAGCGCGTCCTTGATCTGCGAAGCCTCGATATTCAGGAGCCGCTCGAGCCCCTTGAAGGTCGAAAAGTTCGTCGCGATCGCCGGAGCGGCGGTATCGAACAGGTTGTCGTTGATGCCGACGGTGGCGGTGAATAGTTGAACGGGCGTGCCGGAGC
>JBIIMX010000052.1:0-13609 GCA_044337765.1 Pirellulales bacterium
CTGGCCTCGCTCGATGCCCTCGCGAGCCACGCCGCGGAGGAGGCAGCCAACGTTGTCGCCAGCCTGTCCGCTGTCGAGCACCTTCTTGAACATCTCAACGCCCGTGACAGTGGTCTTCTCGGCCTTCTCTTTCAGGCCGATGATCTCGACTTCATCGCCGACCTTCACAAGGCCGCGCTCGATTCGGCCCGTAGCCACCGTGCCGCGGCCTTCGATCGAGAACACGTCCTCGATGGCCATCAGGAACGGCTTGTCGAGTTCACGCATGGGCTCGGGAATGTAGCTGTCGACAGCATCGAGCAGGTCTGCGATGCACTTGTTGGCCGCGGGATCCGCCGGGCTGTCGTAGGCGGGCTTGCCAGCGCCGCGGATGATCGGCACGTCGTCTCCAGGAAAGCCATACTTCGTCAGCAGTTCCCGGATTTCCATCTCGACGAGGTCGAGCAGTTCGGGATCGTCCACGAGGTCGACCTTGTTGAGAAACACGACGAGCGCCGGCACGCCGACCTGCTTGGCAAGCAGGATGTGCTCGCGAGTCTGCGGCATCGGGCCGTCCGCCGCACTGACCACGAGGATGGCACCGTCCATCTGGGCGGCACCAGTGATCATGTTCTTGATGAAGTCGGCGTGGCCCGGGCAGTCGATGTGGGCATAGTGCCGCTTGGCAGTCTCGTATTCAACGTGACTGACGGCGATGGTCACCGTCTTCGTTTCGTCGCGAACCGTACCGCCCTTGGCGATGTCGGCGTAGCTCTTGGCTACGGCCAGGTTCTTCGCTGCCTGAACGGCAACGAGCGCGCCTGTCAGCGTGGTCTTGCCGTGGTCGATGTGTCCGATCGTGCCGACGTTGACGTGCGGCTTGCTCCGCGTGAACGAGTCCTTTGCCATGCTTTACTCCCTCGATCTTCCTCTCTGGTGGCTGCAGGCTGCTGGGCCTGCGTCGGATGTGAGTCTGAACAACGATTACTGGTCGGATGACTGGCCGAAGTTTTCTGGCCGAATTTTCCTGGTCAAAGATTGCTGGTCGAAGATTGCTTGTCGAAGCTTGCTAATCGAAAACCTGCCGCCCGGTCGAAAAACGGTCCGGCCGGGCATGTCTCGGGGGCTTAACAGACCCGGGAAATCCCGGGGCTATTTTGTACGAAAAAAAAAGAGCTGTGTCTTGGGCCTTCGGTCTTGAGGCTGTTTGGGCTATGGATTGCGGGTGCGATGGGCCGGGGGAAGCTGCTGATGGGACTTGAACCCATGACCTCGTCCTTACCAAGGACGCGCTCTACCAACTGAGCTACAGCAGCAGGAATGGGCGTATGTGGCGGGCCATCGGCATGTTTGAAAGGTCTGCTTGAGAGTTTTGCTGAGAGTTTCGCGTGTCTGGTTCGGAAATCCGGCCCGGATGACTTCTGTTGGCGAGTGATCGCTGCAGCTGCTGGGAAGCGGGTAGAGGGAATCGAACCCTCGTCTTTAGCTTGGAAGGCTATTGCTCTACCATTGAGCTACACCCGCGTTGAGCTACACCCGCCTATAAGCTGAGGTGATCAGGGCAACCTGGGACTAGGCACCTGTGCAGTGGGGAGTGCAGGATTCGAACCTGCGAAGGAAAAATCCATCAGATTTACAGTCTGACCCCTTTGACCGCTCGGGAAACTCCCCTCGAGTCACCGCCCGGTGGGCGGTGGCAGCGATGGATGCTCTGGTTTTGTGTTTTGTTCTGTGCCTGTTTTGGTGCCTGTTTTGGTGTCCGGTGTGGCTGCCCGCTGGCAGTGGTGGTTCGGTGGATTGACCTCTGGCTAGTAAGGGGACTGGTAAGGGGACTGGAAGGGCTGTTGTTGGCCGCGGCCGTGCTTGGAAACGTGTCGTCTGTGCTGCATTCGCCTGAGTGAATTGGACCGACACCGGCGGCTGGCAGGGCATGCTGAGCTAGCGGCGGGAGTTGAACCCGCAACCTGCTGATTACAAATCAGCTGCTCTGCCAATTGAGCTACGCTAGCGGTTTGGTCCAAACCGCGGGGAATCTCGTAGTGTACGGATTCGAAAAGCCCGTGCAAGACGGCCAAATTTGAGGCCCGGGCCCGCCTCCGAATCGGCCACTTTTTACGAAAACAACAGCTCAACCATCGAGAAATCGTCGTTGAAGTCTTCCCGGGCTGAAACCGCCTGGATTTTGGCTAAAAGAGCGTCGAGACGGCGTTCTGAGACTTGTAGGGGGGCTGTGAGTGTTGAGACAAACTCGGCAAAAGCCCACATTGTTCCGTCCGGTCGGCTCACTTCGAATGCGCCGTCGCTGTAGAGAAAAAGGCTGCTGCCAGGGGGCACGTCGGTCTCTCCGGAGCTGAATTCCAGCCCCTCCACCGCGCCGATCAGGGGCCCTTCCGACTCGAGAAAGGAGGGCTTGCCACCACGGTCAGCCGCGAGCAGCAACGCCGCCGGATGGCCGCCGCCCGCCCAGCGAAGCGTGCGCGACGAAACCTGGTAGACGCCGTACCAGATCGTGAAAAACATGTCGTTTTGCCGCTCCATCGGAAATGCCTTGTTGAGCGCCGCCAATACGGCGCCCGGGTCGTGGAAATCGGTCTGAGGCAGAGCCTCGCTGCGGATTGAATTCAATGCGGACACGCTCAGCAGCGCTGCCCCCACCCCATGGCCGCAGACATCCAACAGATAGACGGCGATGTGGTCGTCGTCGAGGCTGTGATACCCGAAGGCATCGCCCCCGAGTGCCGCCGATGGGATGAACCGCCAGTCGGCGGCGATGGGGCCGATTTGCTGGGGTGGAGGCAGCAGCGATCGCACATACTGGGCCGCGGTGGCAAGGTCGTTCGCGAGTACTTCGCGACTGGACTGCAGCGCCAGAAAAGCCTCGTTTCGCTCGAGCAGGGCAATGTAGCCGCGCGAGTGGTAGCGAAGTCGGGCCAGGAGTTCGAGCCGATCGGGAAGCTTCACAATGTAGTCATTGGCGCCGCGTGCAAAGGCCTCGGCCTTCACGGCCGCCTCTTCCTTTGTGGAGAGCACGATGATCGGCACATCCTGAAACCGCTTGTCTGCCCGAAACGTCCGAACGAGATCAAGCCCGTCGATTTCGGGCATCACAAGATCCTGCAGGATCACGGTCGGTTCGACCCGAAGAGCGACTTCGACAGCCTGGGTGGCGTCGCGGCAGAAATGGAAGGCGACGCCTTCTTCGCCGACGAGCATGCGGCGGACCGCCTCGCCGATGATCGGCTGGTCATCGACGAGCAGCACCGTTGTGCCGCGCGATGCCGGGTTTTTCGGGACGGCCTGCTGCATGGCGTCTCTTGCCACGAATCGCTGGGGTGACGCGAACCGCTGGGTACCCCGGAGACTGTACCACACTCTCTTTCGCGAGTTCGGCCCGGACAGTGGCCGCCGCAGAGCCGCGACGTTCCCGGATCGGGAGACGTCTCAGACTTTTTTCTTGGGCCGGCAGACGGGCGAGCTGGCGAGCGAAAACACGAGAACCTCCTCGCCAGTGACGGTGGAAATGTCGTGGTGCACGCTGACGAGTTTCACGCCGACGGCATCTTCGACGATCGATTCCAGCCGCGAGCGACCGGTGGCGACCATATGGGTGCGCACCTGCTTGAGAAGTGCGCGGCCATTGCCGCCATCATGACCGTTGGTCAAGGTGCCGCTGCTGTCGCCATCACCATCGCCGTTGCCGGGTTCGTGCCGCGGTGCAATCAGTTGCCGCTCGGCCGGAGTCAGCACTCCCTGTAGCCGCACGACCAGCAGCGATCCGATCAGGTGGGCGTGGATGTCCCGCGGCCCTCGGCCGAGGAACTCCTGCTGGAACCGCGAAATACCGTCGCAGACGGCTGCCTCGACTTCGCCCTGAGATTTCACAGAAAGACCTCATGAAAGGGAATGCAAGTTGACGCCTGCGCACGCCCACGGGCCTCAGCATGAAGCCGTGGACCGGCCTGCGGGAAACGTCCAGACGACATGACCCAAGTCGCGGCCCTGCGACCTGCCCAGGCATCGCTGCCCGGGAGATGGCCTTGGAAAACGCTCACGAAAGAGGCGTTCCGCCGGCCGTCACCGCCGACGACCGGTCTCTATCTCGCCATCAACGGTGCTGGATCTCTGCTTCGCGGCAGCCAGTCCGTTACCGTTGCCGTTGCCGTTTGAAACCGCCTCGCCGTTGCAGATCCGGTCCCAGACTTCACGGCGGTGGATCGGCATTCGAGTGTCTGCCTCGAAACCGAGCCGCACCCGGCCCCCCTCGATCTCCAGGATCGTGATCTCGAGGACCACCTCCAGATCCTCAGGACGGCCGATCACCACGCTCTCGCGATTCTTCCTCGTCAGCACCAACATGATTCACCTTTTTCACGGGTTATGGGTCCTTCCAGGCAGGTTCAGTTGCGGACGGCTCCGTTGCCGCACGCTCCATTGGAATGCAGATGATCGTTGACCGGCACGCCCAGAGCGGGCAGCCCCTGCCCGAGCAGAAAGAGCTCCACGGCGGGATTGGTCGTGAACGTTTTGAGCACGCTGCCGGTCGTCGTATCGACGTGTGAGATCGCGCCGAGAAGTTCGACACCGGTGCTTCGACGGACATGGTTTCGCAGGGAATCAAGCGAGTTGTCGAACAGGTAGCGGTGGAAGTCCTTGACTCGGACCGACCCCTCCTCGTCGGCGGCCAGCCGCCGCTCCACGGGCGAGAAGGCCTCGTGGAGGTTGACCACCATCCAGCGACCGTCGGCCACCACCGTCACGCTCCGGGGCGTGCGACCCAGGAGAAGGTGCTCGAAGGAGCCCGCCGCCTGCGCCACCTGTCTCGCCACACGCTCATCAAACTGTTTTTTCATCGTTTTTTCTCTTGGTGTTTGCTGCTGGTCTGGTGTCGGGGTGTCTGTATCTGCCCGCGGTTCTGCTGGACAAAAACAAAAAAAGCCGGCGAGAAGGAATGCCCGAAGGCCTTCTTTCTCGCCGGCTTACGCTGCGATGGACCGCCCGGACCAAGGCCGGGATGTCCCTCGACTCGTCTTCCGTTCACATTGATTACGCCGACGGACCGCCGCGATAAAAGCTCGCGAATGGCCCATCAACAACCACATTATAGGGCGCGGTTTTGCGAACGCAAGAAGAATGGGGAAGATGCGGAGGATGGGTTGGTTTTGCTTTCTTTGCGATTTGCCTGGAATTTTTTGACAGGCCCGCGGCCGTCACGATTTCAACCAAACCAGAAGAGACACACGGTCAGCAACGTCTCAAAAACGTTTCCTTAGGCCCGATCGCACACTCTGCCGGAATGTGAGTCGCACAACGACGGGCTCGCGGAACTGGCCCCACTGAATCGAGTGCAACGGTTCGCCCGCGTCTCCCTCGCGCAGCTCTCCAAGGTCGGTGTTGCGAGGTTGGACTCATCAAGCCCCACCCTTTCTGCCGAAGCCTTATGTCGTCACGGGAATCCCCACCACGGAGGGGGTGCCTTGCTGCGGAGGAATTTTGTCATGGATGCTCTGAAATCGCGGGGTGAGATCGAGGCGGCGGTCTGCGATGCAGTGGCGAGATTTCAGCAGGAGTACATGGGGAGAGGGCCTCGGCACGTGCATGCACACCTCATCGAAAACAAGCTGTTCGTGCACCTCGAGGGGGTGCTGACCGCCGCTGAACAGCGGCTCATGGACTCGCAAGGCAACGGCAATGGCCGCGGGGCCGAACTGCTCAAGCAACTCCGGACCCACATGCTGCTTGCCGGCAAGGGAATGCTCGACACGCTCGTTCACAGTGCCACCGGGTCTTCGACGGTGAGCGTGCATCACGACATCAGTTCGACCACAGGAGAAGAGGTGCTCGTCTTCACGCTCGCAGCGGCTCCGCAGTGCCGCTGCCGCAGTGGTCCCATCGAGCGACGGCGAAAGTAGCCGGTTCTTCTTCAGACACGTCCCAGTCGGTGGCCGAAGGGCGTTCGGCGCGTCGCACCGTCGGCGGCTTGGCAAGGGGGGGTACGGCCTCCGAACCAAGCCGCCGGCGGAATCGACGTGCTTATGAGGTCCAAGCCGCCGATCGATGCTCGTGAGCGACATGCCCGCACGAGGTCATCCCGGCGCACGAGCGGCTTTCGGCATTGCAAGGCCCGGTGCCGGATCGTGGTCCGTGCGCAGGCCGGCTCCGCGGTAGGCTGGAAAGTAGCACCGCCGGTTTTCGGGGTGTTCCCGCCTGTCGATCGCCAGCATGACGTACCACCGCGAGCCACCCGATCATGCGCAAGCCCTCCCTCGCGACGCGGAGCCGTCGGAGCGGGCAGAGTCGATCAGGAACGCCATCGAGTCTGCAGCGAGGTTTCTGCCGACGCAGGGCCCGATTGGCGTGTTCATCGCCCAAAACGCCCTCCAAGCCTTCGAGTGTGAACCCTTTGAAGACGCCGTGGTGCACGCGGCCCGCCTGTTCGGCACACAGCCCTATCTCTCCGAGGCACGGTACCGGGAGGAGCTCTCCCGCGGCAGGATTCGCGCTGCCGATCTGGAGGCCGTTCTCGATCGGGATATGCAAGGCAGAACGACCGAATTGCTGGCAAACGGGCGGCTTTCGCTGCGCGACCTGCAACTGGCGTTGCTGCTGCATCCGGTGCGGCAGGAAGACGACGCCGCCGTCCGTTGGACGCTCACGGAGCAGGATGTCGTCGAGCGTCTCCGCGAGGACTTGAGCCCGGAGGCCCGCTGGCGGCTGCTCAGCGATGGCGCGGCAGACGGGTCCGAAGACGGCGATGCGGCATTGGCTGACATCGATGACGAGCTGGTGCGAAGAACGACCTTTTCCCTCGCTTCCGAGGCCGGCCCGGGTGACGCGGAGCAGCGGGCCGCGAGTGAACTCTGGCATGCCTGCGTCGAAGCGGTTGCCCTGACACGCCCCTCTACCCTGCATCTCCGGCCGCCGGTGCGGCACCGCGACCTCATACTGGCGGTCGATCCCGCGGTCGACACCGACAATCTCGTACACCCGCTGCTGATTCGATTCTGTGCGGCGTTTTTGGATCAGGGGGTCGCAGCGTGGCCGATGCCCGGCCGCGAGCGGGGGCTGCTCGAGGCCGTGGCGCAGATCTATTCAGGTCATTTTGGCCCGACGGAGGCCTGGAGCGCGAGCTTGCCGCAGGCACTTCGAAACGTCCCCGGCGTCCCTGCGGTCGATGTGATCGCTGCGGAACTCGATCGGCTGGGTGTGCCTGAGTCCGAGTGGGACGAGTACGTGACCCGCACGGCCCTGGCCCTGCGGGGCTGGGCCGGAATGATCCGCCATCTCGAGGAACGCCCTGACCGCGCCCCGGTCGTACCTGTCCCCGCGCGACTCGTCGATTTTGTCGCACTCAGGCTCGTCTGCGATCGTGTCGCCGTCGAGTGGGCATCGCGGCAGATCGGCTACCGCCGCAGAGAAGTCGCTGGCGGCGCAGCGATGTTTCCCGCCGGCCAGCTCCGCCGGCTCTGGACCGAACTCCGCGACCGTTCTCCGACAAAGCGCGGCCCGGGCAGCCTCGCGAGGGCTTTCCTGCTGCATCAGGCGTCGCAGTTGCTGGGACTGACGGCGCACGACATTCGCGGGTTCGATGAAAACGAACTGCTCCGGCTCGAGCACGCCATCGCCGCCTTCGACGGCGTCACGCGGCGGCGTCTCTTCCATCTCGCCTACGAGCGTCGCTATCAGATCCAAACGCTCGACGCGCTCGCCTCGCAGGCTCGCTTCGCCACGCCATCGGCGGTGACCCGGCCGCTGTTTCAGGCGGTGCTCTGCATGGACGAACGCTGCGAGTCGTTCCGGCGACACTTCGAGGAACTCGGACCAGGCTTTGAAACCTTCGGTACCGCCGGATTCTTCGGGGTGCCCATGTATTACCGGGGCATCGACGACTGGCATGCGGCGCCGCTGTGCCCGATCGTGATGCGGCCCAGGCACACCGTCGTCGAATTGCCTGAACAGGACGCGCAGTCGCGACACGAATTTCACCGCACGCTGCGGCGGCGCGTGGGGCAGTTTGCCGGCGGTGTTTCGACCGGCAGCCGCACGCTGCTTCGCGGCGGACTGTTCACGGCCTTCGCGGGCGCGGTGGCGGCCGTGCCCTTGGTGGCCCGCGTCGCTTTTCCGCGGCTGACGGCGCGGCTGGGAAAGACCGCAGCCGAACTTGCTCGCCGCCGCGTGCCCACCCGTCTGGCGTTGGAACGCCAGGGGGAGGACTTTCTGCCGGACGGCACCCATGCCGGCTTCAACGTCGCAGAAATGGTGGCGATCGTGCGACGCGTGCTCGAAGACATCGGCCTTACGACGGGGTTCTCGCGGCTGGTTGCCGTCATCGGCCACGCTTCGTCGAGCCTCAACAATCCCCATGAAAGCGCCTACGACTGCGGGGCCTGCGGCGGCGGTTCCGGCGGCCCGAATGCCCGCGCCTTCGCGATGATGGCCAATGATCCCCGCGTGCGGAGCCATCTGGCCGAAGCCGGGTTGCCGATCCCGGAAGGCACCCGGTTCATCGGCGGCATTCTCGACACCTGCGCCGACACCATCAACTGGTTCGACGCGGACCGGCTGCCCGAGAGCCATCGCCGTGAGATCGACGCGCTGCGGCGGGCGTGCGATCAAGCCTGCGTCGCCGATGCACACGAGCGTTGCCGGCGGTTTGAATCCGCCCCGCTCGACCTCACGGCCCGAGAGGCGAGCCAGCATGTCGAGGCGCGTTCGGTCGACCTTGCGCAGGTGCGTCCGGAACTCGGCCACGCCACGAACGCCACGGCCATCATCGGCCGGCGGTCACGGACACGTGGCCTGTTTCTCGACCGCCGCGCGTTTCTCGTCTCCTATGATCCGACCGCAGACGAAGACTCCGCGATCCTCACGCGAACGCTCGCAGCGGTGGGGCCGGTGGCATCCGGGATCAACCTCGCCTACTTTTTCTCGGCGGTCGATCGGCTGGGCTACGGCTGCAACACGAAACTTCCCCACAACATCACCGGGCTGATCGGCGTGATGGACGGCCAGGCCAGCGATCTGCGAACCGGCCTGCCGTGGCAGACAGTGGAGATCCACGAACCGATGCGGCTGCTCGTGGTGATCGATGCCACGCCGGAGAGCATCGCCGCCGCGGTCGCGCCGCTGGCCGCGGTCAGGCAGCTCATCGAGAATCGCTGGCTCCATCTTGTGTCGTGGGATCCGCAGACGGGTGGGCTCTCCGTCTACGACCGCGGTCGATTCGCCCCGTATGTGCCGGAACTCAATGACATTCCGGTTGTCGACCGTTCCGTATCGTGGTACGCGGGGAAGCGAGACCATCTCGCCCCCGCCCGCGTGTTGGCAGCGCTCCCCAAGCGGGCGGCTACGGCTGAAGGTCGCCCCTCATGACCATCCATGACATCGTCTCGCTGCTCGTCATCTGCCAGCTTGCCGCCCCGGCGGCCACGCTCGTGCTCGTGGGCGTGCCAGCGCTGCTGGGCAGGCCGCCGTCGGAGCGGGCCACGTCCGGGATCGTCGGGGCCGGTTTCGCCATCGGATTTCTGGCCGGGTTGCTCACGCTCGCGGTGCTTGTTGCGCGGGGCTTCGTTCCGGAGATCGTGCATCTCGGTTCGTGGTTCGCGGTGGGGCACCACGAGGCCTCGATCGAACTCGTGGCCGACGAACTCTCCGTGCCATACGTCTGCTTTTCGACAGGCCTGTGCGGTCTCGTCAACGCGTTCGCCGGCAAATATCTCCACCGCGAGCCGGGGTTCACTCGGTTCTTCCTGCTGCTGGCGGTGTTCGGCACCGGCATGAACCTGATGGTGTTGGCAGGCAGCATCGACGTGTTGTTTGCCGGCTGGGAACTGCTCGGCATCTCGTCGACGCTGCTGATCGGATTCTTCCTTGAACGCGGCAACGCGGTGCGGGCGGCCATGCGGGCGTTCGCGACCTATCGTGTCTGCGACGTGGGCCTGCTCGCCGCGGCGGTGCTGGTCCATCGCGCGGTGGGCTCGGGTGACTTCGATCGGCTGTTCGGCGAGAACTGGCCCCATGGCACCTGCCTCGTGCCTGCGACCACTGCCACGATCGTGTCGCTCCTGCTGGTCTTCGCCGCGATGGGGAAGAGCGCCCAGGTGCCGTTCTCGGGCTGGCTGCCCCAGGCCATGGAGGGGCCGACCCCGTCGAGTGCCATCTTCTATGGCGCCCTCTCGATCCATGCCGGCGCCTACGTCCTGCTGCGGTGCGAGGCGCTGCTCGAGCAGTCTCCGCTGGCCCGGTTGGTGCTGATCGCGATCGGCCTTGGCACGGCGCTGCATGCCAACGTCGTGGGCCGGGTGCAGACCGACCTCAAGAGCATGCTCGCCTACGCCTCGATGACCCAGTCGGGACTGATCTTCGCGGAAATTGGTTTCGGCTGGCGGATCATCCCGCTGGTGCACGTCATCAGCCATGCCATCCTCCGCAGCCTGCAGATTCTGCGGTCGCCGTCGGCACTGCACGACCGCCATGAACTGGAGGCGGCCCTCGGGGGGCCTCCGGGGGCCGATCGCTGGGCGCTGGAAAGTCTGTTGCCAGCATGGCTGCAGGAACGGCTCTACCGCATCGCCCTCGACCGCGGCTTCGAGGAGATGGTGGTCGGCCGGCTGTTCGTCATGCCATTTCTGTGGCTGCTCGAATGTGCCGCCGACCTCGAACGGCGCTGGCTCGCCTTTCTGGGGGGCGACGCGGGCCCGGGCGGGGGTCGCCCATGACCGCTCCCGTCGACGTTGGACTGCTGGCTGCGGCTGCGATCACGGTGGCCGCCCCCTTGCTCGGCTCCGCGGTCACGGCGCTCGGCGTCCCCCGCGGCAGTCTCCGCCTGTTTGCGGTGGCGACCGCCTGCATGTCGCTGCTGGCCAGCCTCGCCATCACGATGCTTTGGAGCCAGACCGACGGCGCCTCCCGCCTGTTCGGAGACCACCTCGGCGGCGGTCGTGTCGTCTGCATCGACGGCATCACCGCCGTGCTGCTCCCCTATGTCGCATTGGTGGAGATGGCGATCCTCCTGGTCGCGCCGCGGCGGGCACTCGAACCGGCGGCCGTGGCACGCCTGCTCTTCGGTGCAGCCGCCACCTTCGCCCTGTTTCTCACGTCGCATCCGCTCGTGTTGATCGGGCTCTGGTGTGCGACGGCGCTGCCCACCTGGGTCTCCGTGCGGAGCACGCCGGGTGGCATGGCGGCCGCGCGTGTGTTCGCCATCGCGATGTCGGCGTCGATTTTCTGCATGGCGGTTGGCACGCTGCTCCTGATAGTCGATCCGCCCTGGGCCACCGCCGCCGGCTGGATGGGCACCACGGGTGGCTGGCTCGTGGCGGTCGCGGTCATGATCCGCAAGGGTATCTTCCCGTTTCATTCCTGGTATCCAGCGATCTTTTCCGGCGCGGCCATGTCGACGGCCTTGGCGGCGACGATGCCGCAGGTGGCCTCCTACACCGCCGTGCGGCTGCTCATCGGCCACGTCGATCATCCGGAGGGGGTGGCGGCCGAACTGGTCGTGCTCTCGCAGATGGCGCTCGTCACGGCGACCTATGGCGCGGCGTTGTCCCTCGTGCAACGGGATCTGCGGTCGCTCATCGGGATGCTGGCGATGAGCCAGTCGGCGATGGTGCTCGCGGGCCTTGCGGGCACCCTCCCGATGGAGCTCAACGGAGCCTTCTGTGTCTGGGTCTCGAGCGGCCTGGCGCTGACCGGCATCGGCCTGGTGTCGTGGGCGCTCGAGAGCCGAGCGGGACCGATCCGGCTCGACACGCCTCAGGGGCGATTCTGGGACGCACCCGCACTGGCGGCATTTTTTCTCCTCTTCGGTCTGGCGGGCATCGGCCTGCCCGGCACGCTCTCGTTCGTGGCCGACGACCTGATCGTGTCGGGCAGCCTCGACGAGCAGCTCCATGCCGGGATGCTCGTGATCCTCGCGACCGTTCTCAGCGGCATCGCCATGATGCGAGGCTGGTTTCACGTGTTCGGTGGACCGGGCGATCCGGACGGCACGCGGCACGCGATCCTGTCGCGGGAGCGGGTGGCGTTGACCGCACTGCTGGCGGCCCTGTTCGTGCTGGGACTCTGGCCCGACCCGCTGGTGCGGGCCCTGGATCGCGCAACCGCCCGGCTCCTCGGCGTTGCAGCGGCTGGACAGGCCGGCGATTTGCAGGAATCGCCGCAGGGACGTTGAATGGTGGCCTGCGGTAGTAACATCCACACCATTTCCACCGGAGTTCCGTGCGCAGCGGACAGCATCATGGCAGCGAGCAAGGCGGCGGCCGGAAAAACGGCGGCTGGCAAGACGGCTGGCAAGGCGATCGAGACGCCGACCGATATCGAGGGACTGGGCGTCTTCTATATGGGACGCAAGGTCGATACCGCCGGCGGCACGGCCGGTGGCCCGCCGCTGCTGATCGATGCGCGGCGGTTCACCACCCATGCTGTGTGCGTGGGCATGACCGGCAGCGGCAAGACGGGCCTGCTGATCGACCTGATCGAGGAGGCGGCGATCGATGGCATCCCCACGCTCGTCATCGACCCCAAGGGCGACCTCGCGAACGTGCTCCTCTCGTTCCCCGGCCTCGCCCCGGCCGACTTCCTGCCGTGGGTCGAAGCCGATGCCGCAAAGCGCGACGGCATCACGGTCGAGGAGCTCGCCGAGCGGACTGCGAAGAAGTGGTCCGACGGGCTTGCCGCGAGTGGGCAGTCGGCCGATCGGATTCGCCGCCTGCACGCTGCCGTCGACATGGCGGTCTACACGCCTGGCAGCCGCACGGGCCGGCCGCTGGCGATGCTCGAGAGCCTCGACCCACCCGCCGCGGATGTGCTCGACGACGCCGAGGCCCGCCGCGAGCGGATTGAGTCACTGGTGTCGGGCATCCTGGCGCTGGTCGGCATCGAGACGGAGCCGGGCAAGAGCCGGGAACACGTGCTGCTCTCGACGATCATCGACTCGATGTGGCGGAGCGGAAAAAAGCTCGACTTCGGGGCGCTCGTGCGGGCGATCCCCGCGCCGCCGATCGAGAGAGTCGGCTTTCTCGACCTCGAGAACTTCTATCCCGCAGGAGAACGCTTCCAGTTGGCCAGCCGGCTCAATACCGTGGCGGCCGCACCTGGCTTCGAGGCCTGGCTCGAGGGGGAGCCGCTCGACGTGGGCCGCCTGCTCTGGACGCCGGCCGGCAAACCGCGTGTGGCGGTCGTCTCGATCGCGCATCTCAGCGATGCGCAGCGGATGGCGTTCGTGACGCTGCTTGCGGGGCAGACGGTGGCATGGATGCGGTCGCAGGGAGGCACGTCGTCGCTCAAGGCGATGTTCCTGATGGACGAGGTCTTCGGCTATTTGCCACCGACCGCCAATCCGCCCAGCAAAACGCCGATCCTCACGCTGCTCAAGCAGGCCCGCGCCTACGGCCTGGGAATCGTTCTGGCCACCCAGAATCCCGTTGACCTCGACTACAAGGGGCTTTCCAACGCCGGCATCTGGTTTCTGGGTCGCCTGCAGACGGCCCGCGACAAGGCCCGCGTGCTGGACGGCCTCGAGGGGGCGGCGTCGTCGGCGGGGAAGTCGTTCGACCGTGCCAAGGTCGATCGACTGTTGTCGGGGCTGGAGCAGCGGATGTTCCTGCTGCACAGCGTGCACGACGACGAG
>JBIIMX010000053.1:0-13602 GCA_044337765.1 Pirellulales bacterium
ACCGTCGAAACTGCCCTTGGCCTGATTCACGCTCGCCTGCACCAGGGCCGTGCGGAGATTCTCCAGGTTGAGTCCGAGCGCGGAGAGCGCCGTTGGGTTGGCCTGAATGCGGATGGCCGGTTTCTGGCCGCCAGAGATGCTCACCAGCCCCACGCCCGACAACTGCGAGATTTTCTGCGCCAGCCGCGTGTCGGCGAGGTCCTGCACCTTCGTCAGCGGCAGCGTGTCGCTGGTGAGGGCGAGCGTCAGGATCGGAGCGTCCGCAGGGTTGATCTTGGTGTAGATCGGTGGATTGGGCAGATCGCGGGGCAGGACCGCGGCGGCCGAGTTGATCGCCGCCTGCACCTGCTGGGTCGCCACGTCGATGTTCAGGCTGAGGTTGAACCGCAGCGTGATCACGGAGCAGCCCTCCGAACTCGTGGAGGTCATCTGTGACAGGCCCGGCACCTGGCCGAACTGGCGTTCCAGCGGCGCTGTCACCGACGAGGCCATCACTTCCGGGCTGGCGCCGGGATAGAACGTGAGCACCTGGATGGTCGGGTAATCGACCTGCGGCAACGCCGAAACGGGCAGCTGGCGGTAGGCGATCAGACCTGCCAGCAGGATGGCAAGCATCAGAAGGCCGGTGGCCACTGGCCGCAGAATGAAAGGCCGCGATAGGCTCATGGGTCAGGCTCTCGCGACATCCGCCGGGGCGACCACGGGAATTGGATCCAATCGGTCCTGGACGCGGTCGCCGCGGTCAGGTTGGACGTCAGCCCGCGTTTTGGCCCAGAGGTTTTTGGCCGAGAGGGTTTTGGCCCAGCGGTTTCTGTCCCAGCGGTTTCTGGCCCAGCGGTTTCTGGCCCAGCGGTTTCTGGCCCAGCGGTTTCTGTCCCAGCGGTTCTTGACCCAGAGGGCTTTGGCCGATGGGATTGTTCGGTGCACCGCGGACGGCCACCTTGGCTTTGTTGTTGAGTTTGTCGATCCCGGTCGTGACGACCAACTCGTTGGGGACCAGGCCGCTGACGATATTCACCTGGTCCCCTTGGGTGACGCCCGTAATGACAGGCCGCAGTTCCACCGTCGAATCGGGCTGCACGACGTAGACGAAGGTCGATTTCGGTCCGTGTTGCACGGCCGCGACGGGGACGACGGTGGCGGACCGGATCGTCTCGACCAGGAGCCGCGCATTGACGAATTGATTTGGGAACAGCGTGTTGTCTTCGTTCGGAAAAATCGCCTTGAGCTTGACGGTTCCACTCGATGAATCGACCTGATTGTCGAGAGCCAGCAGCGACCCGCTGGCGAGCTTTGTCTGAAAGTCGCGGTTGTAGGCATCGACCGGCAGCTTTTTGTTGGCGGCGAGAGCCCGCTGCACCCGCACGATCTCGTCCTGGGGAACGGTGAAGACGACGGCGATCGGATGGAACTGGGCGATGACTGCCAGCCCGGTGGCGTCGTTGGCCCGCACGATGTTGCCGGGATCGACCAGCCGCAGTCCGATCCGGCCGCTGATGGGCGCCGTGATCCTGCAGTAGTCGAGTTGCAGACGCACGTTGTCGATCACGCCGCGATCGATCTTGATTGCAGCCTCGCACTGTTGCACCAGCGTCCGCTGCGCGTCGATCTGTTGCTCGGTGATCTGCCTGAGGTCGGCCAGCGACTCGTATCGCTCCAGATCCCGCTGCGCCGCGCGCAAGGCGGCTTCGCCCTTGGCCAAGGCTCCCGCGGCCTGCGTAAGCTGCACTTCATAGGGCCGCGGATCGATCTCGGCCAACAGGTCACCTGCCTCGACCGTCTGCCCCTCCTCGAAGGCCACCTTGACGAGTTGCCCCTCCACTCGGCTGCGGATCGTGACGGTGTTGGAGGCGATGACAGCCCCGAGTCCGTTGAGGTACAGGTCGAGGTCGGCCTGCCGTGCCGGGGTGGCCGTTACCGGCACCACGCGGGCCGCCGCGGCCTTGGGCTGGGGCGGCTGGGGCCGCACCCAGGCA
The DNA here is from genome assembly GCA_044337765.1 of Pirellulales bacterium. Lineage (GTDB taxonomy): Bacteria > Planctomycetota > Planctomycetia > Pirellulales > UBA1268 > CAMCQY01. Next base: position 1,977 of record JBIIMX010000053.1, read on the forward strand.
GCCGTCCGCTCCAGAATGGCCGGGTCGCGGTAGGCAACCGTTCCCGCGACCGCCGCCACCAGCAGCCAGACGGCGGCAGGCCACCAGGAACCGCGACGGGCTGCATCGGCTGCCCGAACCGGTTCGGCTTTGTCCTGGTGCGACAGCATGGGCAATGACCGCCGTGAAAGGGCCGAACTTCGAGGGTTTCACCGCCGGAAAAACGCCTGGCACCGCGCCCTCTCACTGCAATCAAGGGTACCGAACCGTCCGCCCCGCTTCAACGACGGATCCGCTGTCGGCATGCGGTTGCCGTCAGCCCGCGACGAATCCTCTGAGCGTCGCCAGATTTTCACGGTCTTGGAGTGGGCAGGGCTTTCCGTCGGCCCCCTCCTTTGGTGTCTCGAGGATCAGCGGGATCTTTGCCAGTTTGGGGTGGTTCATGATCAGCCGGAAGGCCTCAGGACCGATGTGCCCTTTGCCGATCGCCTCGTGCCGGTCGACTCGTGAACCCCGTTCACGCTTCGAATCGTTGGCATGGATCACCTTGAGTCGTTCGAGACCGATGGCGGCGTCGAAGGCTGCCAGCGTCAGGTCGAGTTCCTTCTTGGGCGACAGGCCGTAGCCCGCCGCGAAAACATGGCAGGTGTCGAGGCAGACCGCCACGCGACCGGCATGGCCGGCGGCGTCGATCGTCTCGAGCATGGCGGCAATCTCCTCGAAGGAGTGGCCGAGGCAGGAGCCTTGGCCGGCGGTCGTCTCGATGAGGATGCCCGAGGCCAGGCCACGGGTGCGGGAGAGCGCCGAGGCGATGCCGCGTGCGGCCCGTTGCACCGCCTTGTCACGCGGCTGTTCGCCGGCGGCGCCTGGATGGGCCACCACCCAGGGAATCGCGAGCAGGGCCGCCCGTTGGAGTTCGACGACCAGTCCGTCGATCGACTTCTTCCGCAGCACCGGATCTGCCGCCGCGGGGTTGATGAGATAGGAGTCGTGCGCTACGACGAGCGACAGCCCGGCCGTCGCGACAGCCTGCCTGAAGGCCTCCGCATCCGCCGCGTCGATCGGGGTGACATCCCAGCGATTGATGTTACGGGTAAACACCTGCAGGCACTGACAGCCTGTTTCAACGGCCCGCTCCACGGCCCGGCTCAGGCCTCCCGCAATCGATTGATGGGCGCCCACCGCCCGTCCAGAACGCCCGCGTCGCGGAGCGGCTGTCTTGCCAAGGGATTTTTCTCGGGGATTCCGGGCTGGTTTTGGCTGCATGCGGATCTGCTGGAAAGATGGGGTGGCTACTTCTGCCGAACGGGCCGACAGTCTACGTTTTTCTGGCGGTTTGAAGCGACTGTCGCCGTGGTGGAGGGCTGCAACTGCCGCTCACGCCGACAATCTGTTTTGACGGGCCGATCGGGGGCCGTACACTTCGACCTGACCACCGTGAACGAGCAATGAACTTTTTGGGAAGGCCGTGTTCGTGGGCAACATCGTGTCGATCATCGTTGCGGTAGGCCTCGCTTTTCTGGCGTGCGCCGCGATCGCGGTCGCCCTGCGGCCAATTCGTGCCGCCAGACGTGCCGAACAGCTGGCCCGCATCCAGCGGGATTTCCACAGGCAACGGGAGCAGTTGGAGGCCAAGTTCATCGACCGAGCCGCCGCGAGCGGCAAGCCGAGAGGGCTGCGTTGGACGAACGTGGTCTTCGATGACGACGTCATCTACGTCCGTGACCGGAAGAACCGGAGTCTCAGGGCGCTCGTGGCCATCGAAGTGAGCTTCGAAGCGGTGGAGGGGGGTGGCATGGAAGAGGTCGAGGCGGTGTCAAACGTGCGGGCCGCCACGGCGGAATTCCTCTACGACGGCGTTCGCTGGTGCACGGCCGGTCGCGTCTATTTCAACCTCGTACCGGCTGCCGCCGTGAAGTATTTGAGCGCCGACATGGAACTCGTGGCGGAAGAGCACGCCGCGGCACGGACCTGAAGCCACGCCACGCCACGCCAAGGTCCGCAGGCAGACAGGGACGGCCGCAAGAGCTGAGCTGGCTGCTTGACTGGGCTGCTTGACTGGGCTGGCTGGAAGAGCTCGCCAGATGGGCTGGCTGTCCGGGCTGGCTGGGCTGGCGGCGGAGCGTTTGACGGTTGTGCCACGAAGAGGGTGAACGAGTCCCTCTGCCGCCGATAGTAGGCGAAAAGGGGGCACCGCATGATCGGCACGCGTGCCGGCGTTCGCGCCACACGGATCGTGATCGCAGCATTCTGTCTGGTGGCCATGTCGGGTGGCAGCCGCCTGTCGGCTGCCGACAGGCTGACAGCCCCGCCGCTGGCGGCGGCCGTACCGCCTGAACGGATCGCGGAGGGGCACCTGCGCCGGGCCCGCGAATTGACAGCCTCATCCTGTGAACTGGCCAAGAGATGCGACTGGCATGCTGTGGATGGCTACTACACCGCCTGCGAGGAGGCATGGAATGCCATCTGGACCTGTCCGGGATCGCCCGAGATTCTCTGCGAGGCCTCGACGGTCTACGCCGACGCGTTGCAAGGCCTGCTCGAATCGGCCCGCTGCCATGGCCGGCTCACCGGGCAGGGGCTGATGATCGGTCCGGGGTGGCAACCGGTCTGCGTGCCGATACAGACGCGGTCACTGTCGGTGGATCCCGGCGGGATCGAGTCCATCGAGGCGTCCTGCCGACCGGATGACAAACGGATTACGCGGCGGCATGTTCGCGGCGGCTTCGGCCTCCCGGTCTCGGTGCGGCTCGCGAAGGGGCCCGAGGGGAGTGTGTCCCGGGATCGGGCGTCGAACCGGCAGGCGATCGCCGCCACCGCGGTGCTGCGTTTTCAAATGCCGGGCGACGAGAACTTCCTGCAGAAGTTTTCGGGGCCGCTGGCACGCGATCACGCACCTGCCATCCTCGACCTCGCGAATCCTGTGGAAATCGCGGCCGTGCACATCGGGCCCGCACGCCCGCTGCTCGCTGCCGATCTCACGTCACCGCTTCTCGACATGCTCGAGAGCCTGCCGAAAACCAACGCCATCCAGGGGTTTATCCAGCCGTTTGGCGCGGGCGACACGCAGCCCAGGCTGGAGTTTCTGCAGCCGCACCAGCCGGGCAAGATTCCAGTCGTGTTCATTCACGGGCTGGCCAGTGACGAGGGCACGTGGTTCGACATGCTCAACGAGTTGCGGGCCTGGCCGACCTTTCATCGGCGCTTTGAACCCTGGCTCTACCGCTATCCGACCGGCGCGTCGTTCCTGCAGTCGTCGGCCGTGCTCCGACGCGAACTGAGATCGACCGTGCACCGGCTCGATCCGCAGGGAACCGACCCGGCGCTCAAGTCGCTGGTGCTCGTCGGGCACAGCATGGGCGGGCTTCACGCGAAACTCCAGGTGGTTGATTCTGGCAACGCCGTCTGGGATGCAATCGCGTGCCGACCGTTCGATGAAATCCGGATGCGGCCCGAACTGCGTCGCCAGGTGGCACCGGCCTATTTCTTCCAGCCGCTACCGTTCGTGAAGCGGGTGGTGTTCATCGCCACTCCTCACCGGGGCTCGATGCTGGCCTCGCTCGGCGTCGGCCGGGCAGCGTCGCTCACGGTTCAGCAGGCGCCGCAGATGAAGGCGATCCATGACGAGGTCATGGAGGCCAATCCGGGGGCATTCCGACCGGACTACCAGCGACGGCTGCCGACGACCGTCGACGTGCTGGAGCCCGATTCATCGATCCTTCAGTCGCTGGAAGGGCTGCGAATGCCGTGCTGGGTGACCGCGCACAGCATCATCGGCAACGCCCATCATTCACCCGTGAGCGATGGCGGCGACTGCATCGTGCCGGTGTCGAGCGCCCGGCTGCCGGGCGTGGTCAGCGAGGTGCTGGTGCCAGCGACGCACACGCGGGTGCATCATCACCCCGACACGATCGTCGAACTCGAACGGATCCTCGTGCAGCACCTTCACGAGACAGGGCTGTAGGACCCGCGGCTCGACTATTGACCGAGCGGGGGGAACTGGGAGACCTCTGCCGAGAGCATCATCGCCGCGGTCGCCGCGGTCGGTTGCAGCCCGCGGACGTCTGAAGCCGGTGTCCGGCGCCCACGCCGCCAGAGTTCATGAAGCGTGACGGCGGCAAACGTCAGCGAAGAGTAGACGAAATAGAGCCAATGCAGGGAGATCGACGACACCGCAAAGCCGATCCCGCGCTTCCTGAGGCACAGCCTGTAGAAATCACTGTTCACCGCGATCACGACCAGACCGCAGGCCACCGCCGCCCACAGCAACAGCGGCGCGAATGCGGAGGCAGCCAGGCAGACGGCCAACAGCACCGAACAGACTCCGCTGAGCCGTCCGCGCCAGTCGAGGTTGAGGGTGGTGGGCAGCGAGTGCGAGTTCATGATCAGTCGCGTCCAGGGGGCGGCGCGGTGCACGATGTCGGTAAACACCATCGAGGCGAGCGTCCAACGCTTGAGGTGCTTGCACCGCACGTCGGGCGCCAGCAGGATCTCACCTCCGTTGGCGGCGACCCGCATGCCCAGTTCGATGTCCTCGACGCTCGGGTAGGCGTATCGAGCGTTGAACCCGCCAACGTCGAGAAATGCCGTCGTCCGCATGGCTCCGCAGCCCGACCAGAATGTGCCGGCCCTGCCGGGATTGGACACATGGGTGTAGTGATGGAGGAGGTTGCGAAAGACGCTCGTCACGCCGTCGGCGGCGGGTTCGTCGTCGTAGGCACCGAACAGTCCGACCAGATCCGGATCGGCCGCGAACAATGCATCGACTCGATCGATGGCATCGACGGAGAGTTCCACATCGGCGTCGACAAAAAACAGGATCGAGCCGCGGGCCGAGTCCGCAGCGATGTTGCGGGCGATCGCCGGTCCCGACTGTTTGCCGGTCTCCACGATCGTGACGTCGCGCCTGTCGAGCCACTCCGGGGCCGGAGGTGCGACGCCGTCGAAGACAAAGACGACTTCGGCGTGTGCAGCGCTGGTCTCGAGCATGGCCAACACCCGCCGCGCACACCGTTCAAACGTGCCCGACCAGAAGATCGTGGGCATGACCACGGAAATGTGGGGCAGCGTGCCACGCGAGGACGCCGCCATGCCGCTTGGCAACGAAGGCGAGACGAATGCTTCCGAACGGCCCGCTGTTTCGAGTTTGCCCATGTGCAATTCGTGCATCAGTGATCCAGGTATCCTGCCATCGGCCGCATGCCCGAAGTCGAACTCACGCCCAGGAGAACATCTTTCTTTGAAGATGCGACTATAAACCAACCTCTCGGACTGTCCAAGAAAAGGGTCGGGCAACTCGGCGGTGGTCCCTGCACGTGGCGGGGCGACAGGGCCTTTCGGGACCAAAAAGTGCCAAAAATGCCTTGCAAAAGCCACTTCTCCTCGCGGTTCCCTTCATCTGAGGGGAGCGGGTGCGTTGGCTGGGTCAGGGCCCCGGCGACCGGAGTGCAAAGTTGAGCCTGTTCGTTCCGCGGGACACCTGGGCCTCGAGCTGCGAACTCGAGTGGTAGCAGGTCGGCAGCAGTTCCCGACCGCCGTTTTCCTCGCTGGCGGTGGTAATCCGCACCGTGTGCCGGTCGACGTTGGCTCCGGGGATGTCCCGCAGGTAGAGGAGTGTGTACCGCCCTGCGGCGTCGGTGGTGCCCTGCGAGGTTCGGCCCGGACCTGCCGGCGTGAACCTCACGTTCGCGTTGGCGAGGGCCTCGCCGTCGAGCGTGACGATGCCGCTGACCAGACCGAGCGGCGGACGCTGCGACGGGGAACAGCCCAGCAGGGACAGCATCGCGAAGACGAGCCCAAGGTGCCACGGAATGCGGGCAAGGCAGCGAGGGATAGTCATCGTGACGGCGCTCCCGAAAGGGTCAATGACCGGCGGTGGCGAGGCTGGCCACGACGCCGTCTCGCAGCGAACCCAGAAGAGGAAAGACGGCGTTGTTGTCTTTGGCATCGATGAACTCATCGAGCCACACCACCGACCCATCGGCCATCGCGAACAAGCAGCCGCCGACGTGTTCGCTGCCGGGCGACTCGAAGAAGAGATTGTTCATCCCCCCGGGGTTGGCATGGCCCGGATCGGTGGCGGTGACGAAGAGCGTGGCAACGCCGCCTGCGGCCCAGCCATCCTGGCTGGTGCGGTTGTAGGTGTGGACGGCGCCGCTTCCCCCGGCAAGCGGCCGCAGTCGCTGCAGTTCGCCCAGCATGATGGTGCTGGACAGCCCGTCGGTCGCCGCGGCCAGGAGCCGGCCGGTATTCGGAAGAAAAAGGCCCTGCCGGTTGCCGACCGAGCCGCTGATCGGAGTGTTCGTGTCGGCGAATCGATGTTCGTCGGCCGTGTCATTGAGAAACCCGTCGACGCGTCCGTAGCAACCGCCGTAGTCGGTGCCGCCGCCCCGCCAGCCGCTATGGACGAGGTTTTTGTGGTCGTCACGGCCGATGCGGATGCCTGTTCGCCGGCTGGGGCAATAGAGCGACGGAATGTCGGTCTGGGCCACGGCGGCATTCCCCAGCACGTTGGTGGAACGGTTCCAGCGATTGAAGAGCGTCGTCTGCTCCAAGAAAGGCAGCACCGCGACCATCCAGCCCGATCCGTGCTTTGTGCCCGGCGTGAACGAGGCCAGTTGGGCCTCGGCCCAGGGGTTCCAGCAGCCCCTGCATGTCGCCGGATTGTGCGCCTCGCTGACCATGGCTGCAGCGGGCAGGCAGCGATTGCCCGACTCGTAGTTGAGCACCGCCAAGGCCAACTGCCGCAGGTTGTGTTGGCATGTGGCCCGCCGTGCCGATTCCCGACCGGACTGGATTGCGGGCAGCAGGAGCGCGGCCAAGACCGCGACAACGGCCACCACGATCAACAGTTCCACGAGACTAAAGCCGGGCCGAGAGTCGCTCTGCGTGGCAACGCCGCTCGGAGGGCGGTCGCACGGGGTGTGCGAGCGACCTGCCTGCGCTGATCCAGCCCATCCGTGCCCACTGCCGATCGCCCTCTCCCTGAGTCGATCCGTCCCTGTCCCGACCACTCCTGCGAATCCTGATCCTTTGGATACTGAGCGTTTGAATCCTGATCCTTCGATTACGGGGCGTCGGGTCACGAATCGTCTGAGGACGAATGTCGAGCTGATCGCCAGTCGGTCGATTTATAGGGATGGATCAATCCCCCGCAAGGGGATGTCGCTCTCGTGGCGAGATGCAACACCAAAAGAAAAGGACCCGCGGTTGGGGAACCACGGGTCCGGTAGCGGCTCTAGAAGTGTGGGTCTTTGGGGGGGGGAACAGCCGCTGAAGAGATCGGGGATTGTTTTGTGGGGAGAAATTCTCACCTGCCCAAACCATACCCCACAATCCTGGGCGTGTCGACTCCGGCAAAAAAAATCCCCAAGCTGTCGCGGCAACAGCCTTGATTCCAGAGGGTTTACGGAGGTCTGGAAGCCGTTTTTCGGGGCCTTGCCCGCGGACACTTCTCGTCCCGGAGACGAGTTCGTTAGGCTACCCCCGGCCGCGTCAGCTCCAGCCTTCCACGGATGGTGCCCGACTCGCTCCAGTTCCCGCGATCCTTTTGTCCAGGCGTCACACCCCCAAGGTTTCCCACCATGGCAGCCACGTTCGTCGACCCGTTTTCAGCCCGCTCCACATTCGAAACGGGCTCCGGCCCGGCAACGCTCTACCGGCTGCGGGCGCTCGACGATGCCGGCATCACGAATACAGCCCGGCTGCCCTATTCGATCCGCATGGTGCTCGAGGCCCTGCTGCGAACCTGCGACAATTACGAAGTGACGGAGGCCGACGTCCGGAGCCTCGCGACCTGGAACGCTGCCAAGCCGGCTGAAACGGAGATCCCGTTCAAGCCGGCCCGGGTCGTTTTGCAGGATTTTACAGGGGTGCCGTGCGTGGTGGATCTGGCGGCCATGCGGGCGGCGATGAAGCGGCTGGGCGGCGATCCCAGAAAGATCAATCCGCTCGTGCCGGTCGACCTCGTCATCGACCATTCCGTGCAGGTCGACTTTTTCGGTTCGTCCGACTCCCTCGCCAAGAACGTCGACATCGAATTCGAACGCAACGCCGAACGCTATGCGTTCTTGCGGTGGGGTCAGCAGGCGTTCCAGAACTTCCGAGTCGTGCCGCCGGCCATCGGCATCGTTCACCAGGTGAATCTCGAATACCTCGCCGGCTGTGTCTTCCTCCGCGACGATCCGGCGGGGAAGGGAGGCCTCAAGGTGGCCGTGCCCGACACGCTCGTCGGCACCGACAGCCACACGACCATGATCAACGGGCTTGGCGTCGTCGGCTGGGGTGTGGGCGGCATCGAGGCGGAGGCCGTCATGCTGGGGCAGGCGCTGTCGCTGCTCCTGCCGGAGGTGGTGGGCTTCGAGTTCACCGGCCGGCTGCCTGCCGGTGCCACGGCGACCGACCTCGTGCTCACGGTCACGGAGATTCTGCGAAAGGAAGGGGTCGTCGGGAAGTTCGTGGAGTTTTTCGGGTCCGGCCTCGATGGCATGTCGCTCGCCGACCGGGCCACGATCGCCAACATGGCGCCCGAGTACGGGGCCACGATGGGCTTCTTCCCGGTGGACGATGAGACGCTGGCCTACCTCCGGCTCACCGGTCGTCCGGCGGAGCAGGTGTCCCTCGTGGAACGCTACACGAAGGAGCAGGGGCTCTTCCGCACGGCGACCGCAGCCGTGCCGGAGTTCACGAAGCGGCTCAGCCTGGACCTGGGCAGTGTCGTGCCGAGCCTGGCCGGGCCGAAGCGTCCGCAGGACCGTGTCGCGCTCCAGAACGTCAAGAAGACCTTCGCCGAATCTCTCACCGCCCCCACGGCCAAGCGAGGCTTTGCGCTGGAAGGCGCTGCGCTCTCGCGATCCGGCACCGTCAAGGAAAACGGGCACGCCTCCACAATCCATCACGGTGCCGTGGTGATCGCCGCCATCACCAGCTGCACCAACACGAGCAATCCGAGCGTGATGGTGGCCGCGGGACTGGTTGCCAGGAAGGCGGTCGCCAAGGGACTGGCCACGAAGCCGTGGGTGAAGACGAGCCTGGCGCCCGGTTCCCGCGTGGTCACCGACTACCTGGAGCGATCAGGGCTCGACAAGGACCTCGACGCGCTCGGCTTCGAGACGGTGGGCTACGGCTGCACGACCTGCATCGGCAATTCGGGCCCGCTGCCCGATGCCGTGGCCAAGGCCGTGACTGAAGGGGATCTCGTGGCCGCGGCGGTGCTGTCAGGCAACCGCAATTTCGAGGGCCGTGTCAATCCGCTCGTGAAGGCCAACTGGCTCGCCAGCCCGCCGCTCGTCGTGGCCTACGCGCTCGCCGGCACCACCGACATCGACATGGAGCACGAGCCGATCGGCACCGGTCGCGATGGGCAGCCGGTGTTTCTCCGCGACATCTGGCCGACGGCCGAGGAGGTGCGGCAGACCGTCGATGCGAGCGTGTTGCCCGGGCAATTCCAGCATCGCTACGGCAATGTCTGGAACTCGAACGAACGCTGGAATGCGGTGCCGACATCCAAGGGCGAACTTTACGACTGGCAGGCCGCGAGCACCTACATCCAGGAGCCTCCGTTTCTGGCCGACCTCACCCGTGAGGCCGTGCCGCCGCAGAGCGTCCGTGGCGCCCGCGTTCTGCTGGCTCTGGGCGACAGCGTGACCACCGACCATATCTCGCCCGCCGGCAGCATCGCCAAGGCGAGTCCGGCCGGGCACTATCTGGTGGAGCACGGAGTTCCTCCGGTCGATTTCAACAGCTACGGTGCCCGCCGGGGAAACGATCGCGTGATGACGCGGGGCACCTTCGCGAATATCCGCATCCGCAACCTGCTCGTGCCGGGCACGGAAGGGGGCGTGACGCGGCTCCTGCCCGGCGCGGAAGTGATGCCCGTCTACGATGCGGCGGTGCGGTACAAGGCAGCAGGCACGCCGCTGGTGGTCCTGGCCGGTGCCGAGTATGGCACCGGCAGTTCCCGCGACTGGGCGGCGAAGGGCACGATGCTGTTGGGCGTGCGGGCTGTGCTCGCCACGAGCTTCGAGCGAATCCACCGCTCGAATCTCGTCGGCATGGGCGTGCTGCCGCTGGTGTTGCCGGAGCCTTGGCAGCAGATGGGGCTGACGGGTGAGGAGACGTTCGACATTCCGTTCGAGAACCTCATCCCGCGGAGCACCCTGCTGGTGAAGGCCACGCGGCCGGATGGCACGGTGAAAGACATCCCCTGCATGGTGCGGATCGACACGCCGGTGGAACTCGACCAGTTTCGCGCGGGCGGCATCCTGCCGTTCGTGCTGCGGAAATTGCTGGCCGGGTGAGGGGCCTCATGACTCTCGTGCCTCTCGCTTTCGTGCCTCTGACACTCGATGGTGCTCGCGGGGCAGCGAAGGCGCACATTCAGGCAGAAATTCTTCCGTAGACGGCAAGGTCGCGAACTGTTTCGCATTCGTGCGTCGCCCGGGTATGATCGACGGGGTCGTCGCAGCACTGCGACTTTATTCCGAGGATCGTGCAGCCGGCATAAACTGCACGCTTTTGTCGCTCTCGCGTTTTCTCGCACGGAGGGGAGCATTCGATGGGAGAAGGCATGATGGACACGATGGCTCGGGTTGGTTGTGAATACGGCGAGACGCTCGTCGCGGATCGGATCCTGCCGCAGGCGTACTCGCCGGAGGCGATCGAGCGGGTTGTGTTCGAAGAGCTCGCCCGCGTAAGCCCGACCGCCTCGCTCCGCACGCTCGTTCCAGAGTCATCTCTGGCTGGGTGCGGCGTCGATACCGCACGATTTCTCGACGTGATCACCCGTATCGAGGGCCGCTACCAGATGCGGTTTCGTGACGAGTGGCTGCACGGCATGCGGACCTGCCAGGATTTGATCGACTGCATCGCCACCCGCATGTTCGACGAGGCTGATCGTGTGCTGGCGGTGTCCGACCAGCCGCCGAGGGCGTCGATTCCGCGGCCGGAAACGCGACCGCAACCGCAACCGCAGATGGCCCCGGAAAGGGCCGCGTCAGTCGCTGCCGTTCGTGGGTCTGCGGCAACGGATCGCATGGCCTTTCCAGAGTGTGAAGCACTCGAGGAGCGGCTCGCCGGCCTCGAGGCGGCAGGTCTTGAAAATCCATTCCTGCGGGCCAACGAGCAGGTTCAGGGCCGCATCGCTCGTGTGGGTGGCCGCGAAGTCGTCAGCTTCACGAGCTTCGACTACCTCGGCCTGGCGGGGCACCCCGATGTGACTCACGCCGCCAAGCAGGCGATCGACCGCTTCGGCTGCAGCGCCTCGGCCAGCCGCATGGTCGGCGGCAACAACACGATCCTCGACGAACTCGACGCCGAGTTGGCGGGGTTTCTCGGCACGGAGCGGGCCGTCGTGTTTCCCTGCGGTTACGGCACGAATGCCTCGCTGTTCAACCATCTCTTCGGCGCCGGCGACCTGATTCTCTATGACGAACTGGCGCACAACAGCATCATGCAGGGGGCCGGCGCGTCGAAGGCTGGAAAGCGTTCCTTCCGTCACAACGACCACGAGCAACTCGACGGCCTGCTCCGTGACCTGCGGCCGCAATACAAGCGGGTCGTGGTGGCCATCGAGGGTGTCTACAGCATGGACGGGGACTACCCCGACCTGCCGAAGTTCATCGAGGTGAAGAAGCGGCACGACGCGCTG
>JBIIMX010000054.1:0-13539 GCA_044337765.1 Pirellulales bacterium
GGATGTGGTCGATCAGGTGCTGAGCATCTACGCCGGCACTCGCGGTCACCTCGACGCCGTGAAACGCGAATCGGTCGCCGAATGGGAGAAGAGCTTTCTGACGTTCATTCGCGATCAGATTCCGGAACTCCGCGCCAAGATCGAGCAATCCAAGGAACTCGACTCCGAATCGGAGCGGCAGTTGGAAGCGGCGATCGCGGAGTTCAAGCGGCAGTGGGCCGCCCAAGAAGCGTCGGCGGGCGGCTCGCGGCCGCTTGCCGGCACGGCGAAATAGTTGCGCAAAAGTCCTGAGGGTTTGAAAGCATGGCCAAGGCGAGAGCACTCGATCGACGCAGGCGTTCCGTCAGGAACATCCGCAAGATCACGCGCACGATGGAGTTGATCGCCACCGCGCGTTTCAAGAAGGCGATGGACCGCTCGGTGGCGGCCCGCGACTACACCAAGCAGTTGGTGAAGATCCTGGAGAACATTGCCAGCGTCGGCGCCGACGTCGTGCACCCGCTGCTCGACGTCCGGCCGACCAAGCGGACGGCCGTGCTTGTGCTCTCGGGCAATCGTGGACTCTGCGGCGGCTACAACTCGAACATCGTCAGGCAGGCCGTGGCGATACTCGGCCAGTGGAAGAGCGAACGGGTCGACACCGACGTGGCCGTGTCGGGAAAGCGGGGGATTTCCGCCCTCAAGTTTCGCGGTATCGACATGGACGAGCGCTACACCTCGTTCGAGGACAAGCCCGCCTTCGACGCCGTGATGCCGATCGGGCGGGCCTATCTCGACGCCTACGCCGCGGGGAAAATCGACCGCCTCGACGTCGTCTACACCCGATTTCACAGCATCGCCAGGCAGGAAGCCGTCACCGAGATGCTCCTCCCGCTAAAGGCTCCGGAGATCGCTGGCGCGACGACGGCGGCAGCGGCCCCCGGAGTGGCGACCTCCAAATTGGCGTCGCAGGAGTACGACTTCTATCCCTCGGCCGAGAGCATCCTCGAGGAAATCCTGCCGGCGAGTTTCCTGTCCAGGCTTTTCAAGTGCTTTCTTGATGCGGCCGTGAGCGAGCAGGTGGCCCGCATGGTCGCCATGAAGGCCGCCAGCGAGAACGCCGCCGGCCTCATCAAGAACCTGTCTCGTCGCTACAACCGTGCGAGGCAGTCGCAGATCACGGGCGAGATCATGGAAATCCTCGGTGGCGTCGAGGCTCTCAAACAATAACGTTTCGCGACATCCCACTCTCACGACATTCCACTCTTTCGATCGTTACACGAACAGGAAACATCATGGCGACGGCGACCAGGGCGACAGGCAGGAACATCGGACACGTCACGCAGGTGATCGGCTCGACTTTTGACGTCGAGTTTGCGGAAGACGGCATTCCAGCGATCTACAATGCCGTCCGTATCGACAGCGAAAAGAAGGGCGTTTCGCTGCATCTTGTCGGCGAAGTGCAACAGCATCTCGGCGGCGGCAAGGTGCGTTGCGTTGCCCTCGGCAGCACCGACGGTCTTATCCGCGGCGCGGACGTGGTCGACAGCGGCGGCCCGCTCTCCGTGCCGGTGGGGCCTGCCACGCTCGGGCGGGTTTTCAACCTGCTCGGTGAACCGATCGACAATCGCGGTGAGGTCAAGACAGCGGAGCGGTGGCCGATTCACCGGGATCCGCCGCCGGTTACTGAACTGTCCACCAAGACCGAGCTTTTCGAGACGGGCATCAAGGTGATCGACCTCCTGACGCCGTTCGTTCGCGGCGGCAAGGCAGGCTTGTTCGGTGGTGCCGGTCTGGGAAAGACGGTCATCCTCACGGAACTTATCGCCCGAATCGCCAGTGCCCACGGCGGCTACTCCGTGTTTGCCGGCGTCGGCGAGCGGACCCGCGAGGGCACCGACCTCTGGCTCGAAATGCAGGAGGCGAAGATCGGCGACACGGGCCGCAGCGTCATCGAACAGACCTGCATGGTGTTCGGTCAGATGAATGAGCCGCCGGGAGCTCGTCTCCGCGTGGCACTCTCCGCCCTTACCATGGCGGAATACTTCCGCGATACGACCGGGGCCGACACGCTGCTCTTCGTCGACAACATTTTCCGGTTTTCACAGGCGGGCAGCGAAGTGAGCGCACTTCTGGGTCGCATGCCGAGCGCCGTGGGCTATCAGCCGACACTGGCCACGGAGATGGGTGCACTGCAGGAACGGATCACCTCGACCTCGAAGGGGGCCATCACCTCGGTGCAGGCCGTGTACGTTCCGGCCGACGACCCGACCGATCCCGCACCCGCGACAGCGTTCGGCAATCTCGACGCCTTCCTCTACCTGGAGCGTTCGATCTCGGAGAAGGGCATCTATCCTGCCGTCGATCCGCTCGCCTCGTCGAGCCGCATTCTCGACCCGCAGTACGTGGGCGAGCGGCATTACAAGATCGCCCGCCGCGTGCAGCGGACTCTGCAGCGGTACCGCGAACTGCAGGACATCATCGCGATCCTCGGTGTGGACGAGCTTTCCGAGGAGGACAAACTCGTCGTGCATCGCGCCCGCAGAATGGAGCGTTTTCTGTCGCAGCCGTTCCTCGTAGCAGAGGTGTTCACCGGCAAGCCCGGTGAAATCACGAGCCTCGCCGACACGATCCGTTCGTTCGAGGAGATTGCCGACGGCAAGTGGGATCATCTTCCGGAACAGGCCTTCATGTACGTTGGCCCGATCGAACAGGCCGAAGAACAGGCCAAGAAGATGGCCGCGAAGGGCTGAGGCTTGGACCCCCGGATGCGATCCCCTAGGAATCACGCATGATGGCAGAGACAACAGGATCAGGAAGCGGCGGAGACGGCGGCGGCGTTCGCTGTGTCATCGTGACCCCGGAGGTGACGAGCCTCGACACGCGGGCGCGTTTTGTGACGTTGCCGTTGTTCGATGGCCAACGAGGCGTTGCCCGCGGCCATGCCCCGTTCATTGGACGCCTGGGTGCGGGGGAGGTGCGGATCACCGGGGAGCATGGCGGTGCTGCCGATGCCGTGCGGAGAGTGTTCGTCGAGGGCGGATTCGTCGAGGTCGGTCACGATGCCGTCACGGTGATCACCCAGCGGGCCATACCGTCTGAAAAAATCGACCTTTCTCAGGCCCGGGAACAGCTGGAAAAGCTCCGAGGCACGGTTGCCAAGGGCGAGGGAGCGATCGCCGCCAAGATGCAGGCCGAAGCCACGGCACGCGAGATCGTGCGAATCGCCGAACGCAACCGCTAGACCTCATCCAGGATCGCTTTGTCGGCGGGTTGGCAAACCAGAAAAGGCGGGGAAACCGTCAGATCTGATAATCCGACTCCGGCGGCGGTGCTTCACCGCGCATGCGAAGCTTGGGGCGTTCGAGCACGACGGTTGTGTGGGGATCGATCGAACGCGTCAGCCAGACGTTGCTGCCGATCACCGAGTCGTGACCGATCCTCGTCGCCCCGCCGAGCACCGTGGCATTGGCATAGATGACCACGCGGTCCTCGATCGTCGGGTGGCGTTTCGTACCCCGCACGAGATGTCCGTCGGCGTCGGTCTGGAACGAGACCGCGCCGAGCGTCACCCCCTGGTAGAGCTTCACACGGCAGCCGATCTCACAGGTCTCGCCGATCACGACACCCGTGCCGTGGTCGATGAAGAAGTGGTCGCCAATCGTCGCCCCGGGATGGATGTCGATGCCGGTTCTGGCATGGGCCCACTCGGCCATCATGCGCGGGATCAGCGGCACTTCCAGACGGTGCAGCAGATGGGCCAGCCGATGAATCGTCACAGCTTCGAGTCCCGGATAGCAGAAGATCACTTCATCCAACGTCCGGACGGCAGGATCGCCATCGTATGCGGCCTGCACGTCGGTGGCGAGGACCCGTCGTAGGTCGGGAATCCGTTCTAAAAATTCCACCGCCTTGGCCTGCCCCAGCGCCTCGAAATCCCCCTCCTCGGTGCAATGCTGAACGGCATCGGGAAGCGCGGGCGGATCGACCCCCTGTTCCGCGGCCGTTCGCTGCGCCGAAAGGCTGTGCCTCAGCGCCCTGCCAATCTGCGTGGTGAGCTTGTCGTGCAATCCGTCCACGAGGTCACCCACGTGGTAGGTGACGTTGCCCATGTGCAGATTTTCCCGGCGGCGGTAACCCGGGTAGAGGATTTCCTTGAGGTCTTCGCAGGCCGAGACGATCGCCTCATAGTTGGGCAGCGGGCAGTGGCCGAGATAGTGAATCGTCGGGACGTGGTGATACGTGTCGACGATCCGTCGCGTGAGCTCAGGCAGCTGTTCCTTGATGCGAATGTCGGTGGCCATGGAGTCTGATGGTAAGGAGGGCCGGCGGGCCCGGCAATCAGGACGTATGCCTGGACATGGAAGCGGTCGACGCAGACGCCGGTGAGAATTGAGGCTTCTTGGAGATTTTCCCGTGAAAAACCACCGCCCGCGTCGGCCCCGGGAAGCAGGGCAGCCTGGGAAAACCGGGTGATCAGCCTGCACCAGCGACAGGTGCCTCTCCAGCCGCCTCGGCTGCCGCAGCCAGTGTCAGGCTGCCCTCGTAGAGGGCCCGCCCCACGATACAGCCGGCGGCGCCGGCCAAGGCAGCCTCCCGGATATCACCGGCATTCGAGACTCCACCCGAGGCAATGACCGGTAGTCGGACCGCACGGACCATCTCCGCGAGGGCAGGGATGTTGGGGCCAGACATCATCCCGTCCTTGGCGATGTCGGTGTATACGATTCCTGCAAGAGGAAGGTGCTCGTGCCGCTTCGCCACGTCGATCGCTCCCAGGGGACTGGTCTCGAGCCATCCGCGCACTGCAACTTTGCCATCCCGCGCATCGATGCCCAAGACCATCCGACCGGGAAATGCGTGGGCGAGTTCCGCAAGCAGCACGGGGTTCTCGATCGCCACGCTGCCCACCACGAGGCGATCGACACCCGCGTTCACGTACGCACGAGCCGTCTCCACCGAACGGATGCCGCCGCCCAACTGGCAGGGGATGCCTGCCGCCTTCACCATGCGGCCCACCAGGTCGGCCTGCACGGGAGCACCAGCCTTGGCACCGTCGAGGTCAACGATGTGCAGGCGGCGGGCGCCAGCGGATGCGAACCGGCATGCCATCGCCACGGGATCGTCACCGAACACGGTCTCCCGGTCGTAATCACCCTGCAACAGCCGTACGCACCTGCCGCCGCGGAGGTCGATGGCGGGCCAGAGTTCCATGGTCAGGGTCTCCTCATGCAATCGCGTAAAAGCTCCATGCCCGCCGATTGGCTCTTCTCTGGATGAAATTGCGTGGCGAACAGCCGGCCACGGGCCACGGCCGCACAGAACGGCCCGCCGTAGTCGGCGGTGGCCGCAATCACCGCTTCATCGCGTGGCCGGGCCACATAGGAATGAACGAAATAAAAGTGTTCGCCGTCGCAGCCGGAGGGCTGTGCGGCGGCGGCCTTTCGCCAAGAGACCTGGTTCCAGCCCATGTGCGGGATCTTCATGCCATGGGGCAGTTCGAACCGGGTCACCTCGCCGGCGAGCACACCGAGCCCCTCGTGATGCCCTCCCTCCGAACCGCTCTCGAAAAGCAGTTGCAGTCCCATGCAGATGCCGAGAAACGGCTTGTCGGCTCGGATGTGCGCGAGGATAGGCTCCACGAGACCCCGGCCGCGCAGCGCCCGAATGGCATCTCCGAATGCCCCGACGCCGGGCAGGACCAGCCGGCTGGATTCGGCCACCACGTTCGGGTCGCCCGTGATACGGGCCTCAACGCCCAACCGCTCGAGCGCCTTTTGCACGCTGCGGAGGTTGCCGCTGCCGTAGTCAATGATCGTGATCATGGGAAGATTTTAGGGCCGCGAGCCGGCGTCTGAAAGTGGACGCAGTGCGCCGGCCGCTTCACTCGGAACGCCCCTGAAGTGCTTCCCAAAGTCGCTCCGCTCGCCGGGCCGCACTATTGCTCGCCGCGCTGTTCAGAAAGCCCACCCTCGTCTCCGCCGCCAATCCGCTCCGGATAGATCACGAACTCCATGCGGCGGTTGCGGATTCGGCCGGCGGCGGTGGCGTTGGAAACGACCGGATGGTTGGCGCCGTGCGCGACGAGAAAGAGCTGCCCCTGTCGCAGCGGCGTGCGGGTCGTGCAGAAGTCGAACACCGTCGCGGCACGAGCCGAGGTGAGCTGGTGCGACGAACCCCATGAGGCCTGTTCGAGCGGCTCGGTATCGACGTGGCCCTCGATGCCGACGAAGTGCCTGGGAAACAACCGATCGATTTCACCCGCCACCTGGGTGAGCAGCGTGCTACCGCCCGGCAACAGGGAGGCGCTGCCGCCGTCGAAGAGCCGATCTGCCGGCACCTCGAGCCGCACGACATTGCCGTCGAACCGCGTTTCGACGCCGGGCAGCGTTAACTGACCCATCGCCGCGTGCATGGCCGCAGGACCGTTCGCCGCCGGCCGCGCCGCCATGCCCGCCACGAAGCCCGCCGGGGGACTGCCGGGTTGTTGTATCGTGCCTGCCGGCCCCGGAGGAGCCGGTGCACCCCACGGCATCGCGCCGCCACCCGCAGGCGGAAGCCGCGAGGCTGCCAGTTGGTTGGACGTGCTCGCCAACTGCTCTCGCAGCGCGGTGAGCTCGTCCTTCAAAAGTTGGTTCTCGTCCTGGCTGCGGGCCAGGGTGGTCTGCAGTTGGCGGCCATCGACATCCGCATACGACGGCAACGGCATCGCTCCGGACGACGAGAACTGCGGCAGCGTTGCGGCCGGCGCCGCCACACCCGGCGGCGGCACGAGGCTGACGGGAGTGGCGGATGCTGGCTTCTGAAACAGATGATTCGAGCAGCCGGCCAACAACGCCAGTGCCGGCAACAGCACACAGCGAAGGGCCACGCACTCACTGTTGGCAGAAAACGGAATCGGCATGCCTCAGCTCCACGCCCAGATGGGGGCGGGATCGTAGGAAAGACCGGCAGTCCGGGCAAGGCCGGTGTGCATCACGAAAAACGGTACGTGTCGGGAAAAACATGGCATCGTGCCAGGGTTTTCGGGCAGACCGGCTGTGCTGGGATCAATCCGAGAGTCTTCGCGACAGCACATCACCGCCGCAACCGCTGCCAGACAAAGAGGGTGATCGCCGTCAGCAAGACGACGACTCCGATCACGAGAGCCAGCTCGAACGGCTGCGCGAACGGACCGCCTGCCCATTGCCACAGCGGCCGCCACCCCAGCACCACGGCCGCACAGGCGAGGCACAGGCTTGGTCCGTACGGAAGTTCATTCTCCCGGTGCCGCACCAACTGCACGAGCCCATGTGCCAGACCGATGAATGCCGCCAGGAAGAAGGTCAGCACGCTTGCCTGCCAGCCGACCCATGCCCCGACCATTGCCATCAACGTCACATCACCGAGCCCCATCGCCTCCCGGCCGAGGCTTCGCGATGCCCCCTCACGGATGCTCCACACGAGCCCAGCCGACACCGCCAGCCCCACGAGTGCCGACTGCAGGCCGCGGAACCGCTCACCCCCCACGAACCAGGCCGCCGCGATCGCCGCGAGCCCCACCAGGAGGATGACATTGCGCGGCTCGATCCCGGTTCGCGGCGACGACGCCGCCGCCGGAACGGAAGGATCGGACTCCAACGGCAGGAAAAACGGAGCCGTGCAGACGAACCACCAGAGCAGGAAAATGGTCGTCGGCACGATCAGCCCGATCAGGTGCGGTGATCCCTCCATCCATGGTGGCGGAGCCTGTGTGCGAAGCCCGCCGAACCAGCCGAGCACATCGGGTTGGAGAAGTGGCGGCGCAAACGACCGGGGCACCTCACACCCGACGGGCAACAGCACATCGGGCATGAGCCATACCACCACGAGCCCCAGGAGTACGCCGGGCACGGTCACGCAGTCAGGGATGACCCTGTGCCGAATGTCGATCCACGCCGCGGCGGCCAGCAACAATCCAAGCACAGCATGCGCGGCACAGCGTATCAGCACAGCAGCGTTGGCACTGGCGAGCGGCTCCACAACCGGTGCGATGCCTCCAAGGCGCACCTCCCACCACCAGAGTCCCACGGCCGCTGCTGCCACGGCCAACTCGATCCAGCGACGCCCCCTCGCCGAGTTGACATCAATCGTGACCGGCGAGTCCTCGTAGGCAAAGGCGCCGGCGTCAAGCAGTCCTCCTACGCTCCAGGTGAGCAGCCGCCCAGCCACGCCACCGGCAACTGCCGCAAAAACCGCCCAAAAAAGGCTGTCGGGAAGTGGCAGCAGCGTGAGCAGGGGGCTGGCAACGATCACGACGCGGCTCCCGGGCTACCGGCATCACGATGACCGTCGGAGCGGCCCGCATTCCCAGCACGCGACGACCACTCGGATCGCAGCCAGTCCGCGATCTGGGCAGCTATGCCGGCCGGCGCCGCGATCGAGGTGTCGACCCGATAGTCGGCGCAGAGACGGTACAACGGCTCGCGGTCCGTCAGGGCCGCGGCCACTTCGGCCAACGGATCACCGGACGCCCAGGGCCCCCCGCCGGAGGCTGGGGCGAGTGCCGGGCGTCGTTCCGCGGTGGTGGGATCCTCGGCCAATCGTCGGCGGACCACGTCCGCCGATGCAGTCAGCCAGACGACCGGACTACCCGAGGCCCGAAGCGCCTGGCGATTCTCTGGCCGCAACACGACACCGCCACCGGTTGAGAGCACGCCCGGAAAGCATCGCAAAAGGTCGGCGAGCACGGCCACTTCCTCGTCGCGAAAGACCGGCTCGCCACGGTTTCTCACCAGCGACGCGATCGAACAGCCGAGTTTTTCCTCGAGCACGACGTCGGCATCGCACCACCCGCATCCGAGGATGTCGCCGAGCATGGCAGCCACGGTCGATTTGCCCGTGCCCCGGTAGCCGATGAGAGTGATGCGCGGCATGAATTCCCAAGCCTCCCGAAGCGACCTTACGCCATTGGATGCCGCGAGTCAGTCCGGCTGCCGTGCCGATGATGTCGCCCGCTTGAGGGCATCTCGCATCACCTGCTCGGGAGCATCGGCACCGTGCCAGATTCGAAACTGGATCGCCGCCTGACGGACGAACATATCCACACCGGTCACGATCCTGCAGCCCACGGCACGGGCCTCTTTGACCAACAGCGTATTCTCCGGATTGTAGACGGTGTCGAAGACGACCATGTACGACCGCAGGTGCTCCTTGGCGTAGGGGGTCTCATCGACGTTGGGATGCATCCCGACGGGGGTGGCATTCACCACGCAGTCGTAGGGTATGCGGTAGCGAACATTCCAGTCGACCGCCCTGCAGCCCACCTCGGCAGCAATCCGCTTGGAGCGTTCCTGCGTTCGGGACGTCACCGTCACATCGACGCCCTGCTGCTTCAGGCCGAAGGCGACCGCCCGCGCCGCACCGCCCGCACCGAGCACGATCGCCGTCTTCAGGCCGAACTTAGCCCCCCGGCGTTCCGACTGACCATCGGCAAGTTCCTCCGCCTCTTGCTCTACGAGGGCCACCCGGAGGCTTTCCACCGCCGCCGTGGCATCGGTGTTGAAAGCAGACACGCCGTCGGGATCGAAAGACAGCGTATTGGCCGCGCCGATTGCCGTCACCAAATCCTCCTGGCGGCTCGCCCGCTTGAGCACGGCCTCCTTGTGGGGAATCGTCACGCTCAACCCCGACAGCGGCCAGTGCACCGCACGATCGAGGAACTCATCGATCTGCTCGGCCGGCACGCGGAACGGCAGGTAGACCGCGTCGATGCCGGCCGCCTGGAGGGCCGTGTTGTGAACGACCGGGCTGAGGCTGTGTGCCACCGGATCGGCAACCACGCCGTAGATGCGCGTCGCCGTCGTGATCGAGTCATAACGGTAGAGATCCCGCATCTGCCGCCAGCCGATCTGGCCAGGCGCCATAACCCGGTCATCGTGAAACGTCGCAAACGTGAATGGGGCGCCATAACGGCCGACGAGCACACGGGTCGGCATGCCGATGTCCCCCATGCAGATGCCCACGGTTGGAATCCGTGCCGTCCGCACCAACTCCATCATCCGAAGGTTGTCCGTGGGATGGTTGGCCATGGTGGCGATCTTCACGATATCGGCATCAAGGGCGGCGAGCCCTGCGTGGAGCGAGTCGAGATCGGCGGGCGTCTTGTGAAAGTCGTGGTGGCTGACGATCCGCTTCGTACTGCCGTAGCGGGGCACGCTGCCGGCGATGTCGTCCTCGAGATCGACGTAATCGGCGCCTTCGACGATCGCCGTCCTCAGCACCAGCCTGCGGGTCTCCTCCGACTGCGACCAGCGGCCACCGTCCGCCGCACGGCGACAGGTGGCGATCACGGGGCAGTGGCGTTCCCTGAGCAGGCGAGCCACCTGCACTGGTCCCTCGATGTAGTCGAACCGCAGTTCCACCAGGCGTATGCCATGGTCGGCCAGGTATTTGTGTTCGGCGATCACGTGCCGGTGACGGCCCCGTCCGATGCTGACGCAGATCATGGTGTTTTCCGTCGAAAGAGTGATCAGGTGCGGCGAAACTGCCGGTCGAGGTCCTGCCGCGACAGCACGAGGGAGGTGGGCCGCCCGTGAGGGCAGTGATGCGATTCGCGGACGATCCGTCGGTCGCGGACGAGCGCATCGACCTCATCCCGCGACAGCGGATCACCCGCCTTGATTGCGGCACGGCAGGCGAGGCCGTGGAGCACCTCGTCGACGAGGAGGCCGGCTTCGCCGCCAGCCGCCACTGCCGACAGCCGGTCCAACACCTCCCGGATGATCTCGGCCGCCGGAGCATTGCATGCCAGCACGGGCTTGCTTGTCACGATCACGGTGGAGCCGCCGAACGGTTCCACACGCATCCCCGCCCGCTCGAGCGCCTCGGCATGCTCGGTGACGAGTTCCAATTCGGCGGCCTCGAGTTCGATCTTTTCGGGGATCAGCAACGGCTGCACCTCCAGATGCCCTTCCGCCACCGACGCCTTCAGCCGCTCGTACAGCACCCGTTCGTGAAGCGCGTGCTGATCGATCACCTCGATCCCATCGCCACACTCGACCACGATGTAGCGGTTGTGCATCTGCACGGCCCGCTCACTTGGGACCGGGCCCGCACTGCGGGAAGCCGTCGCCGAACCGCCGTCGGCGGGGAACACAAGCGGTGCCTGCTCGACGTGCTCCCACGCGGGCGTCGGTCTCTGCGAGCCGACCGGAGCAGGGGAGGGCTGTTTCTGAGGCTGCCCAAACCAGGGTGCCAAGGCCGTCGCACGTGCGGCCGCATCCCCGAATCCGGAACGAGCCCAGGCGTCGCCTTTTCCGTCGGCACTGCCTGCCCACTCGGCACTGCCGTTCCCTGCGGCAGTGTCTACGGAAGCGAGCCGGTCGGCATGCTCTCCGGATGGCCAGGTGGGTTCCGGCGGCTTCAGTCGCGTGCCCATGTCATGCTGCAAGAACGCGGTACGGAGTGCGGCAAGCACGAGGCGATAGAGCCGGGAGGGCTCGCGGAAACGCACCTCCATCTTGGCCGGGTGCACGTTGACATCAACCATGTCGGCTGGCAGGTCGAACGACAAAAACACGATGGGCTGACGTCCTGAAAGCAGCAGTCCGCGGTATCCCTCCTGCACCGCGTGGAGGATCGAGCGGTCGCGAAACGGGCGGCCGGCGACGAAGAGATGCTGAAGGCGGGTGCCGGCCATGTCGTCTTCGGGCCGGCCCACGAGACCGCGCAGCGAGATCTCGCCGTCATCCGCCGCCACCTCGATCAGGCGGTCGCCGAGCGCGTCGCCAAAGAGCCCTCCGATCCGGTCGCGCCAGGCCGTCACGGCTGCCAGATCATGAATGCGGCGGCCGTTGTGCGAGAGCGACATCGCCACCTCCGGATGGGCCAGAGCCGTGCGGACGAAGGCCTCCGATGCATGCGACCACTCCGTCTGAGGCGCCCGGAGAAACGCCCTACGGGCGGGAACGTTGCCAAAGAGCTGATGCACCTCGACGGTCGTGCCCAGACCGCATCCTTCGGGAATCACTTCCCCCACCCGTCCACCATCCACCGTGAGGCTGGCTCCGGTGCCGTGCGGGGTGCGCGATCGGATCACGAGCCGGGCTACTTCCCCGATGCTCGCGAGCGCCTCGCCGCGAAAACCGAGCGTTTCGATCCGTTCAAGATCCTCCGCCACCCGCAGTTTGCTCGTCGCATGGGCCGTCACGGCCAGCGGCAGATCTTCGGCCTCGATGCCTCCACCGTCGTCCACCACGCGCACCATCGCGATGCCGCCTTGGTCAACCGCGACGTCGACCCGCGAGGGCGACGCATCGAGGGCATTCTCCAGCAATTCCTTGACCACGCTGGCGGGCCGCTCGACCACCTCGCCCGCGGCGATGCGGTTGACCACCGACACCGGCAGCTTGAGAATTCTCGCCATGGCTTGTCCCTGCCTCCGCCGCACTCCGTCAGGGCAGTTGGTACTCCTTGATTTTTCTGTAGAGCGTCCGCTCGCCGATACCGAGCAGCTCGGCCGCCTGCTCCCGGTTGCCCCCCGTGAGCTTGAGCGTTTCCGTGATCAGAAGCCGCTCCACCTCCTCAAGCGGCCGCCCCACGAGCGCCGCGAGGCCCGCCTCGGCGGCGACCATCGGCAGAGCGTGCCCGTCCGCCGAGACCGCCATACCTGCCGTCTCGGCAGACGTCTCGGCCGCCGTCTGGGGCTCGAACTCCAGCGGCAGATCATCCACGTCGAGCAATTCATCGCAGTCAACGACCACCATGCTCTCGATCACGTTGCGGAGCTGCCGCACGTTTCCCGGCCAGTCGTAGGAGCCGAGCTTCATGCGGGCGGCCAGTGACATGCCCTTGATCGTCTTGCCGTGACGCTTGGAGAACTGCCGCAGGAAATGCTCGATGAGCAGGGGAATGTCGGCGGCCCGTTCCTGGAGCGTGGGAATGGCGATGGTGACGACTTTCAGCCGGTGGTACAGGTCGCTGCGAAACGCCCCCACGGCGATCGCGTCCTCCAGATTGCGGTTCGTGGCTGACAGAATCCGCACGTTCACCCGGGTCGGAGTATTCGAGCCGACACGCGTGATCTCCCCCGACTCGAGCACCCGCAGGAGTTTGATCTGCGTCGGCATCGGCATGTCGCCGACCTCGTCGAGAAACAGCGTGCCCCCGTTGGCATACTCGAACTTACCGACGCGGTCGCTCGAGGCGTCGGTAAACGCCCCTCGCACATGGCCAAACAGTTCGCTCTCCAGAATGTTCTCGCTCAGTGCCGCACAGTTGAGTGCCACGAAGGGCTTGCTCTTGCGGGGGCTGTTTTGGTGGATGGCCTGCGCGACGAGTTCCTTGCCCGTGCCTGTCGCCCCCTGAATGAGCACCGTGGCATCGGTCGGCGCGATCCGCTTGAGACGCTCGATGAGTGTCAGCATCTGCGTGCTCGAGCCGACCACCCCCTCGAAGCCAAACTTTTCATCGAGCCGACGGTTCAGTTCGAGGTTCTGCCGCTTGAGGCGGACGCCCGCGGAAGCCTTCTCGACGGCCGCCCGCAGGTGCGCGAGATCGAGCGGCTTTTGCAGATAGGTGAATGCCCCCTGCTGCATCGCG
>JBIIMX010000402.1:0-3556 GCA_044337765.1 Pirellulales bacterium
CTGCGCCGCGAGGTTGTAGACCTCCGACGGCCTGATCTCACGGATCAGACGGGCCAGCCCGTTGCCGTCGGCCATGTCGCCGTGGTGAAGAATGAGCGGCCGGTGCACTTCATGGATGTCTCGGTAGAGATGCTCGATCCGCTGCGTGCCGAATGTGCTCGACCGGCGCACGAGACCGTGCACCTCATACCCTTTGTCGAGCAGAAGCTCTGCGAGATAGGAACCGTCCTGACCGGTGATGCCGGTGATCAATGCACGTCGGGGACTCGATGACATTTTCGCCAGCCTTTTCGCTCACGAGACGGGGATTCTTCGGACCACGGCCGACGGCAGACAACCATCGATCCTTCACAGCTCTTGTGCGCCCGCCTGCTTCTGCTCCCGAAGTGCGGCGTCGAATTTGTCCAGCATCACCGTCATGAAGTCGGTGCATACCTTCGTTCCCAAGCCCGGCGGCAACGGCGTCTCATCGATAATCACGTAGAGCTTATAGACAGCCTTGGAGGCAGCCAACTCAATCCTCGCGATTTGCGGCGCGATCCAACGACCATCCACTCCGTAGGTCCAAAACACCCGGAGTGTCTGCCCCGCCTTGCGAAACGTGCCGGTGAACACCTCGGCGGTGCGATCGTCGGCCAGGGGAACTGTCAGACGGTGTTCGGTTTCCGCGATCTCGAAGCCGGCACCCGGATAGCAGCGATCCGGCGTATGGCCCGAGGCGTCATGGGGCGTGGCACAGACTACGAATGCCGACAGCCGTGCCTTCGACTTTCGATTGGCATAAGCACGTGAAATGTGGCCGACTGCGCCCGCGCGTTCCAACTCCTCGGAACTGGAAGGCAGTTCCTCGGCAGCCTCCCATCCGCCGCCACTGGTAGGAAACAGCCGCTCCAAAAGCTCGGCGGATTGCTGCAATTCAGCCGTGACGTTTCGCCCTGTCCAACGATCCGTCATGCGCCCCTGGAGATAGGTCGCGCCAAGGACCGCCATGGCGGCGGCGATCACCGTCATCATGCCTCTGGACGAACGCATCAGGTAGGCCTCAAGTCGATTTTTCGCTGCCGCGACGCCATGGACCCTGTGATCATGCCGAAACCGTCAGGGCCGTCCGGCGTCGCGACGGGGCCGCGGCGCCACCGTGCACGATTACGCCCGCCAGCCGACCGCCCACCGACCGCAGCCGATCGACAGCCGCTGTCACCTGCGGCACGCGACTTACAGCCAGCATGACCGACAGGATCACGGCGTCACTCTGCTGCCCCAGCAGCAGGGGGTCCGACACATCGAGCACAGGGCCTGCATCGATCACGATGTGATCGAACGACTCACGAAATCCCTGAAGGATTCTGACCAACTCCGGTCGCGATAATGCCGAGATCGCCGCATAGTCGCAGACTCCTCCCGTCACGGCAAACAGACCTTCGACACTGGTCGGCTGCACGGCTTCGTCATTGCCAAGTTCGCCACGCAGCAGTTCCGGAAGGCCGGCACGCAATTCCAACCCCAGTGCGACGTGGGAGCCAGGGTGACGGAGATCACCGTCGATGAGCAGCGTGCGTTTGTCGGCGCGGGCAAGGCTGGCCGCAAGTTGGGCGGCAAACGTCGTTTTGCCCTCCCGTTCGACGGCACTGGTGACAAGAATCACCTTGGGAGCCTCGCGACCAGTCTGGGAAATGAGCGTCCGGATGGTATCGCCGTGCTCCGCCATGACGACTCCCGGGTCCTGTCCTTTCCCCAGCCTCGAGGCCAGCGGAAACGTGCCGAGCACCCGCACGCCGACACGCCGCGACACGTCGTCGGCCACATTGACATGATCCTGGAGATACTGCCGCAGCACGATCCCGCCACCCCCCAACGCGACTCCGACCATTCCGGCGAGCAGCGTGAGGGCGATACGGAAAAGCCTGTCATTCCCGCGAGGCACGCCAGCCGGCTCGATCAAAGTCACGCGATTCGGCATGTTGAGATCGATCGCAGTGCTTTCCAGCTCGATGCCGATCTGATCGGTCACTTTCTGCAGATGCTCGAGCTCGACTTTTCTCGCATCCATATCCGCATTGGCTTTGCCGAGCTCCATCACTTCCTTTGAAATCTTGTCGAATTCCTTCGATGTGTCCTCGAGTGTCTTGGCCAGCATTTCCCGGCGTTTCTTCAGCACAACCGGCGTCTCCGTCCGCCTTCCGACCGCCTCGGCCATCAACTGGGAGACGATTGCCGGCCGCAGCTCTCGACGACGGCTTTCGATGCGTACCAACAATTCCTGCCCTTGAGCTCGCAGACGCCGCACGGCCGGCTCGCTACCGGCTCGAGCGCTTCGCTGTTGCTGAAAGGAAATTGCCTCCTCGATGCTGGCCAACCTGAGGTTCAGCTCGGCGATCTGAGGATCCCGCGACAACGCCACCTCGACCACCTCCATCGGCACCGCATCCTCCGCTGAGATTTCGCCACTCGTCCTCGCTTCGGCGATCCACAGTTCGGCATCGATGGCGGCGATATCCCGCTGCGTATGCACGAGCAGGCCGCGGAGCGTGCCCACGTGATCCATCAGAAGACCTCGCTGGGTAGCCACCTCGGAGCTGTCCCGCGTTCCCAGCGTACGCGCGAGATTGTTGAGCGTTTCGCGACGGGATCTCAGCTCGGTCATGTTTTCCTTGAATTTTTTCTCGAGGGCGTCCCGTCGGCCGAGCCGCTCGGTGCGCTCCTTGTTGACCACGTCTTCGAGAAAGGACGTCGTCACTGCATTGAGAATTTTGGCGACGTCTTCGGCATTCTTGCCACGCAGGCGGACCTGCACGACCTCCGATTCCGGCGACGCGGTGACCATCAGCCCGCGGGAGAGCCAGCCGATCGGATCTGCTCCTGACTCGCGAAGCGTCTCCAAGTCCTCGATTCCCGGCTTCCGCAGAGCCGCCTGCAGCACGTACGGGCTCTTCATGAGTTGCAACTGCGTCTTCTTGTACGACTCGTACTCCGCGTTGTCGCGGCCACGGCTGAGCATCCCTCCCTTGTCCCGTACCCGGAGCCAGGCCACAGCCTCGTAACCCCGCGGCATGAGGATCCACACCGGCACTGCGGTCAACAGGCCCAGCACCAGCCCCAGCGCCGTCGCCGAGAGCCACCGGCGGCGAAATGCATGCACCAACCGGACATAGTCGATCCCGGCCGACACTTGGTCGCTTCCTGCGTGGGGCAGCATCGGCCCCATCTGCGGTTGGAGCGGAGCCAACGCTCCGTCCCTACCGTCGCGGATGACGAGCGTGCCCGCCGACGGTCCGGCAACGGCGGCGGTCGACTGCTGATCGATAACTGCGTTTGGTTCGCTCATTTTATCCACTCGCCACGCTGCACCACGCTGGCACTCCACCGCGGTCATGCCGCGGCAGGCCTGCCATCACCGTGTGACCGCTCTGCCTCCATCAAGCTCTGATTCTACCCTGCCTCGTCGTCTTCATGGCCGACGCCCGCGGCCCAACGCGCAACCATGGATATTTCGGCCTAAAACGCAGTGGTGTTCTCCCGCAGCCTACGGTTGCGATTTTTGTTTCCGTCGTCGACC
>JBIIMX010000403.1:0-3554 GCA_044337765.1 Pirellulales bacterium
CCGAGCAGCGACTCGAACGACCGCCGCTTTCCGTCCGCGGCGCCGCCGCGGACGACGACGACCCGCGACACCGCTCCCAAGACTCCCGCCTCGTCCAGGCCGGCGATGCGTTCGTGATCGGCGATCAGGATCGACGCCCCGCTGTGCCCCAGCGTGTACCCGACCTGCAACGGGTGATACTGGTAATCCAGCGGCACCACGACGAACTTCATCCGAAAGCACGCCAGGTAGCACACGATCGCCTCGAGGCAATTCGGCAGCAGGAACGCCACCCGATCCCCTTCCTCGAGGCCGGCCGCCGCCAGGCCCGACGCCAGCCTTGACGCCAACCGCTCCAGCTCCGCAGCCGTGGTCCACGATCCGTCGCTTTCGACGATCGGCCTGTCCGGGTCGATCTCGAGCGTGTGGTTGAGCAGGTGATGCAGCATGGACGGAAGGCCGGCCGAGCCTCGGAGAGGCGGCCGGTCGTTTCAATCGGCGAGCCGATTTTGGCAGGCCTCCTCGTTCGGATCACGGCGGCGATGCACGTGTCGCTGGAGGTATACTTCAGGGACCGACTTTGACGCAACCATCGAACGGCCCTGGAAAGATCGGCCACCATCTTGGCAGGCACGTCCTCCTTCGATCCCCCCGTCATGGAAAGCCGGGAACGGCCATGACCGGCCGTGAAGCCGCGATTCTCTTCGCGCTGGCAGCGCTGCAGTTCATCGGGCTCGTCGACTTCATGATCGTGATGCCGCTGGGGCCGCAGCTGCTCGACGACCTGGCCATCGACGCCCGGCGTTTCAGCTGGGTCGTATCGGCGTACACCCTCACGGCCGGGCTCGCCGGATTCCTGGCGGCCCCTGGCTCGACCGCGTGCCGCGAAAGCCGGTCTATCTCTTTCTCTCGATCGGCATACTCTTGGGCACGGTGGCGTGCGGTCTCGCGACCAGCTTCCTGCTGCTGCTGGCGGCACGGTCCGTGACCGGCGGCTTCAGCGGCGACCACGCTCGCGAGCCTGTGGCTCGCGGCCCGCATCGCCCGCCGCGGTGGCCTCAGAGCGAGTTGATGTCATTGCAGCCAACTTGTTGTGCGACGATTGAAAGACATCGCTACTGTCATGGGCCTGCACGAGCTCTCCCGAGTCGCAGAAGGCCTCGGCACTGTTAGCAAATGCCCTTTCGGCGACTGAATCCTGCACCGATCGACACGCGCCGTTCCCGAAGAATTCGCCCGAACGCTACACGACCGCAACCTATTCTTAGGGCTCGCCTGGACTTTTGATCCGTTGATCCTGGGTTCGAGCCCCAGCAGCCACACTGAAAAACACCGTTTTGCGAAGCCAATCACGTTTCCACCAAGTCTGTAACTGGAGCGATCTCTTCGCGACATCGCCCGGCACTGCCGGATTTCTCGCTCGGGCTTTGCTTGCGGGTGATCGTGATGCACGAGCCCGGCTCAGCGTCGATGTCGAGATCGGCTAGTACCTTCGCCGTCTCGTCGATCGCGCCCAGTCTCGCGAGTTCGGCAACGATCTCTCTCCGATCTGTCAGATAGACCGCGTCGTTGTCCGGGTAATAGGGGCCTTCAAAGCAGCTTGGACGGAGGTTTATCAAGAAGCGAAATTGCTCCGGTGGGTACTCTCGTCGCAGAATTGCCGGGTACCGCACGTTCCGCAGGTACAGGTGGCGTGCCGCTGCGAGAAATCGCCCTCGCTGCAACCGTTGCTTGAGCGTGGCCACCGTTTGCCCGTACCGGAACGACGGCATGCGGCCAGCGGGCCGAAAGTGCGGACACAGGATCATGATCCGCCCCCCAGGCCGTGTCACCCGGACAGCTTCACGTAGAAAGCGGTGCGGCCACACCAGATGTTCCAGCACGTAGGTCGAAAACGTCAAGTCAAAATGGTTGTCCGGAAGGCCGGTGTCGTAGAGCGCCGCGGCCACGAACGTCGGGCGATTGCCGGCCCGACCCTCGTAAGCATCGCGGTTCGCCCGCATCTGCCGCTCGCTGATGTCCACGCCCGTGTAGCGAACTCCCGTCTCGACGAGGTTGACGAACGAGTGCGCCGAACCGCAGCCCAGATCGACTACCGACATGCCCGCCCGCGCGCTCCTGCGGATAGCGTCGTGCTCCGAACCAACTCGCCATATCGTGTTGGACGAGTAGCTCTGCGCGTAGTAGGCCGCGATCTCGGGCCGGTTGTAGTAGTCGGCCATCTGCCGGTCGAGTGCGACCAGCAACGGTTGCGACGTCGGATCGTTGGCCGAAACGAGCTGCAGGGAATGCACCGCGCCCTCCTCGAAGGTCTGGCTTTCTCAGCGTATGCGCCGGCATCGGCGAAACGAGATTCTCGTGCCCTCACCGAAGGATAATTCACCCGTCGGCATCACGCCATGCCGATGTTGTTGATCTCGACTCCATGCCGCGCGCGAATCGCCCGGCCAAGAACGCGACGTAATTGAGGACCAGGACGCCGCAGAGGAAGAGCCGTCGAATCGGCCCATAGGAGTGCATGCGGCAGCAGCGGGCGATGACACGCAGCCGCTCGCCTATCGTGAGCGTGCGATACGGGCTGATTCGCAGCAACGTCTCGGAGTGGGCGTCGATCTGGCAGGTCTTTGACAAGCACATGCGAAACGAGTTGACCTCGGCGTGAATCACTCGCGCACTGGGCACGTACCGGATCACCGCGCCGGGATCACGCTGGCGAAGACGATGGATGATCTGTCATGCACCAGGGCTTGGTTCCTCCAGAGGCACCTTGGAACGGACCACGGCGGATCCACACTCCAGACGGTGGCTTCATCCTGCCTGCAGCCAGGCCACTTCTTCCAACCTCTTCAGCGAGCCTCGTCGAGCAACTCACCGAGGCCACGGACGAACGGCATCTCCGCCTGCCAGCCGAGCAGGCTTTCCGCCCGCCGCGAGTCGACCACGGCGGGGCTGACATCCCCCGGACGCGGCTCCGTGTATCGGACTTCAGTCGGAAATCGGGCAGCAACCATCTCGGCCAACGAGCGGATCGTGGTCGATTCAACAGATACAAGATTGATCGCTTCCCCACGAACGTCGGACTCGACGGCCAGTTGGAAGCCGCGGGCGACGTCGCGGGCATGCGTGAACTGGCGGCTCTGGAGGCCGGTTCCCTGAATGGTTATTGGTTCGCCGCGGCAGGCGGCATTGATGAAGCGGGAGAACACGGCATTGGGCCGCATCCGCGATCCGTAGGCCGTGCCCAGGCGGAGGGCGATGGTAGGCACCCCTCCATGCCTGTCTGCGGCCAGAGCAAGCCGCTCGCCAGCGAGTTTGGTGATGCTGTAGGGGTGGTCTGGGCAGCATGGATGTTCTTCATCGATGGGCTGATACAGTGGCTCTCCATAGACCTCCCACGTGCTTGCGTACACAAGCCGGGAAACACCGGCTGCCCGCGCCGCTGCAACGACGTTAGCCGTTCCCACCACGTTCGCCGAGGCGGCCTGGGCGGGGTCGTTGCCGGCGAGAATGACATCGCCGACACCGCCCAGATGACAGATCGCGTCGCTGCCCCTGCATGCTGCCTCGAGGCCGCT
>JBIIMX010000405.1:0-3548 GCA_044337765.1 Pirellulales bacterium
AAAGATGCCAGCTACCACCTCACGCTCCTGGCCCGCGATCGGACTGGGTTCAACAACCTGCTCCAGTTGGCCACCAAGGCCTACCTCGAGGGCTTCTATTTCAAACCGCGAATCGACCGCGAGTTGCTCGAGCAGTACGGCGAGGGAATCATCTGCCTCTCCGGCTGCCTGTCGAGCGAGTTCAGTCGGGCGCTCATCGGCAGCACCCGCGAGCAAAGGGAGTCGCTCGCCCAGGCCCGCGAGGTCGCCGGCTGGTTTCAGAAGCGGTTCGGCGACCGGTACTTCATCGAGATCCAGGACAACGGGCTGGAGGTGCAGCGGCAGGTGACCGACGTGGCCCTGGAGCTCTCCCGCGAACTCGGCATTCCGCCGGTGGCTACATGCGATTGCCACTACGTGAACCGGGAGGATGCCGAGGCGCAGGACATCCTCCTCTGTGTCAACACCGGACGATTCCGCAGTGACACCTCCCGCATGCGGATGGACTCGAGCGAGTTCTATCTCAAGAGCCCGACCGAGATGCACGCCTCGTTCACGGATCTCGACCGCGACTTCGTCTCTGCAGCCGTGAACCGCAGCCAGGAGATCGCCAACTCGGTCTCGATCGAGCTCGACCTCGGCAAGCGGCATTTCCCCGGCTTCGACGTGCCCAGCGGCCTGAGCGCGGCGGATGAACTGCGCCGACTGTGCGTCGAAGGCCTCCGCGAACGCTACAGAGACGTGCCGAAACGCTGGGCGGATGGGCCGGCCGAGGGCGGACAAGACGCTGTTGAACCGAAGGCACGCGAACTGCATCCCCAGGTGATGGATCGCCTGGAACGTGAACTGAGCGTCATCAACACCCTCGGCTTCGCAAGCTACTTCCTGATCGTGTGGGACTTCGTCCGGCACGCCCGCGAGGTCGACATCCCGGCCGCGGCAAGAGGTTCGGGCGTCGGCTCGCTCGTGGCATATTCGCTGTATCTGTCGCATGTCTGCCCGCTTGAATACGACCTGCTCTTCGAGCGGTTCCTCGACATCAACCGTCGAGAGGCTCCCGATATCGATATCGACTTCTGCAAGGAACGCCGCGGCGAGGTGATCGAGTACGTCAAGAAGAAATATG
Source organism: Pirellulales bacterium (assembly GCA_044337765.1). Taxonomy (GTDB): domain Bacteria; phylum Planctomycetota; class Planctomycetia; order Pirellulales; family UBA1268; genus CAMCQY01. Next base: position 1,106 of record JBIIMX010000405.1, read on the forward strand.
GCGCGGCGAACGTCGCCCAGATCGGCACGTTTGGCACCTTGGCGGCCCGAGCAGCGATCCGCGACGTGGGCCGGGCCTTGGGTCTGCCGATTCCCCGCGTTGACCAGATCGTGGCCTTGGTGCCCGACCAGCTCAACATCTCGCTCGAGGATGCCGCCGCGCCGGGCTCGCAACTGGCCGGCGCCTGTGAGGCCGACAGCGAGGTGCGGGAACTTGTCGATCTGGCCCGCCGCATCGAGGGCCTCGCCCGCAACGTGGGCACACACGCCGCGGCCGTCGTGATCGCCGACCGACCGCTGGTGGAGTATGTCCCGCTCCAACGAGTGACCGGGAAGGAGGAAGTGATCACGCAGTGGGCCATGGGCGACGTCGAGCGGGCCGGGCTGATGAAGATGGACTTCCTCGGCCTGCGCTACCTCACCGTCGTCTCCAAGACCCTCGACATCATCGCCGCGACAAGAGGCTCGCGGCCCGATCCGCTCGCCTTCCCGCTCGACGACCAATCGACGTTCGACACCCTCTGCCGCGGCGAAACGAAAGGCATCTTTCAGCTGGAGAGCGGCGGTATCCGCGACCTCCTGCAGCGGATGAAGCCCGACCACTTCCTCGACATTGTCGCCGTCAACGCCCTCTACCGGCCGGGGCCGCTCGAGGGTGGCATGGTCGATGACTACGTCGCGGTGAAGCACCGGCGAAAGCGGGCTGAGTATCTCCACCCCGTCATGAAGGACGTGCTCGAAGAGACGCACGGCGTGATGGTCTATCAGGAGCAGGTGATGAGAATCCTCGAGCGCCTCGGTGGCATCGAGCTCTCCAGTGCGTACACCTGCATCAAGGCCATCAGCAAGAAAAAGCTGGAGACAATCGCCGCTTTCCGAGAGCAGTTCGTCGACGGAGCGAAGGCGAAGGGACTCTCCAAAGTTGAGGCCGAGGAACTGTTCGGGCTGATCGAGAAGTTCGCCGGGTATGGCTTCAACAAGAGCCACTCCACGGCCTATGCACTACTCGCCTGGCAGACCGCCTACCTGAAGACCCACTTTCCGGTGGAGTTCATGGCGGCGTTGCTCTCTGGCGACATCACAGGCCGCAACTTCAAGAAGAAGGACGCCCTCGTCGAACACATCGAGGACTGCCGCCGCATGAATATCGATGTCGTCGCGCCGGATGTGAATGCTTCGGGCGCCGACTTCACCGTGGCCGAGGGCAGGATCCTCTTCGGACTTGCGGCCATCAAGGGCTGCGGCGGCCAAGCATCCGAGGCAATCCACGCCGAGCTCAAAAAGGGCGGCCGCTTCCGTGATCTCTACGATTTCTGCAGCCGCGTCGATCCGTCGCTGGTCAACAAGACCGCCGTCGAAAGTCTCGCCAAGGCGGGCGCCCTCGACTCGCTCGGCGGACACCGGGGTGCGATCATGGCGGGCATCGAGCGGGCGCTGGCCGCGGGCGCATCGCGCATGGCCGACCGGAAGAGCGGCCAAAAAAGCCTCTTCGATGCCCTCGACGACGCCCCGCAGGCTGCTGCAGCCCCGCCGCCCGCCGCCCTCCCCGACGTGCCGTCACTCACCGACCTGGAAATGCGGTCCGCCGAAAAGGAGGTGCTCGGCTACTACGTACACAGCCATCCGCTCGCCGAATACAAAGACATTCTCTCCGCCGTCTGCACTCACAACACCGGTGATCTCGGTGACGCCAAGCCGAAGAGCGACGTGGTCATCGGCGGTCTCGTGGGAGCGCTCAAGCTGTCGAACGTGAAGCAGCCCCGGCCGGGCTCGACGCACACGCGGTACGGAATGTTCGACCTGGAGGACATGGACGGGCTCGTCCGCACGATCTGTTGGCCGGAAGACTACGCCAGGCTCGGGGAGTTTCTCCAGCCCGATGCTGTAGTGGTGGTGGCCGGCTCAATCGATCGCCGCGCTGGAAGCGAGGAAACGAACCTGATCGTCAATGATCTGGTGCCGATCGCCGACCTCTGGACCAAGCCAGCCCGCAGCGTGACGATAAAGCTGATCGAAACCCAACACGATACAGGCACGCTTAACCAGCTGGCGGCCATTGTTCGCCGGCACCCCGGGGCGGTGCCGCTTCGACTGGTACTGGAACTGGCCGACGGCCGACGCGTGCTGATGGAGGCCGACCGTGACAAAGTGGCTTGGACACAGGCCTTGCATCGGGAAATCGTCGATCTGCTTGGGCCAGACTGCCTGAGGGCTCCAATCACCCTGGCGGGCAAGAAACGTGACGCCGAAACGGCAAGACGCGGCCCTCCGGGCCGTTCGCCTGCGGGGGTCGGGTAAACCCTGCGGCCTGCCTAGAATAAGGGGAGCGATAGGGAGGCGCCCGCCGGCGTGAAAAACTCCAATCTTTCCGCTTGCCAGGACCGAACTAGCCTCACAGAGACTGCCTCGGTTCGCTTCCCATTTTTCAAGGCGATTCAATGGCT
>JBIIMX010000407.1:0-3544 GCA_044337765.1 Pirellulales bacterium
GTCATGAAGACGACGAGGATCGTCTTCATGCCGTAAAATGAAAACCTCTCGGCTGCCTCGTTTCCCACGATGTAGGGAATCCCCGGCGGCATGCCGGTGGTCGCAGACGGATGGGTTGCGAAGCCACGTCGGGGGACGGTCGTGGAGGTCATGAAAGTCTCGCAGACGCACTGGGTCGAGGCCGGTGCCGAGGAAGAGGAAGGCGGCGTGGCCAGGATGGCCGACACTGCCAGGGAATGTACTGCCAGGGAATGTCGCACAGTTGGCACGGATGGTGCAAACCACGTCCGTGGCGGACACCGCATGAGCATGCAAACGAATCCAAAATCCAGTGAGACGGTCCCATCGGTTGGAGCCGGAGGGCTGCTGGTTGTCACCGTCGATCGGTTGCCGGCCTGGATGCTGGCCGCCTATGGCGCCACCTGGGTGGCGACGCCGGCAATCGACAGCCTTGCGGCACGAGGGGTGGTGTTTGATCGCCTGATCACTCCATCGCCCGCGGCCGGCGACACGCTCCACGGCCTGCTTACCGCCGAACGGCCCGATGGCCCGTCGCTCCTGTCCGCTGCCGCTGTGAGAGGCTGGCGACCCGTGGTTGTCACCGATGATGCCGCTGTGGCGGCGGAGATGACTGCAGCCGGTTCGCGGCCTGAGGTCGAAGTGCGGCTCGTCGAGGCACTCGCGAAGGAGGGCAGCGAAGAAGACGACACGCGGACCAACATCGCCCGGCTGGTCGATGCAGCCCTCGAAACGATCGCATCGCAAGACCACCGATTGGTGTGGTGCCACGTCGGCAGTCTGGGCGTGGCATGGGACGCCGCCGAACGGTACCGCGACCGGTATGTCGATCCTGAAGACCCACCGCCGCCGAGCGGGGCCCGCGTGCCGGGGGCTGCGGTGGATGCCGATACCGACCCCGATCTGGTCGTCGGCATCCGCCAGGTGTTTGCCGGACAGATCACGCTGCTCGACAGCCAGTTGGGCCGGCTGTTCGCCGCGGTGCAGGAGTCACAGTCTGCCGCGTCGGGGCCGTGGACGGTGCTCGTCGTCGGCGTCCGCGGCCTGCCGCTCGGGCTGCACGGCTGGATCGGCCTCGGCGGACCGGAACTGCCGTACGGCGAACTGATTCATGTGCCGGCGATTTTCGTGGATGCCGGCGGGCGGATGGCGGCCCAGCGGTTTGGCGGCCTGGTCGTGCCTGCCGATCTGGGGGCGACGCTCGCGGATCTGCTGAGGCAGGCGAACGGAGTGCCGTCCGCGGCATCGTCTGTAGACCCCTCAACGCCATGGCAAGGCGCGAGCCTGAGCCCGCTTTTCGAGGACTGGTCGGCGACGCTGCGTGACCGTGTGGTCGTTTCGGGTGAGGGCGGCGCCGCGCTCGTTACCCCTGCATGGCATGGCCTGCTGCATGCACGCGGCGGCGAGGCACGGACGAAGCCCGCCGCTGACGGCCGCCTGCGTCTCTTTGCCAAACCTGATGATTTCTTCGAATTGGCCGACGTCGCCAACCGCTGCGCCAATGTGGCAGGGCCGTTGGAGCTGCTCCTGGAGCAGGTCAACGCGGGCGACCGACGGGCTGCCTGGCTGGCGGCTTTGCCCGACAAGATCGGCGAATAAGTGCCCAAAAACGATCTTTCTCCGCGGTAAAACCCGCTTGGTGGCACGGGTTGGCCGTCGCTACCATCCCCGGATGGTGCGCTTGCTCCCCCACTCCGATCCGCCGCCTGCCTGCCGCCGAGGGCTGGCCCGCCTGCTGCTTGTTGTGCTCGCGCTGCTGGCCGGCCAAGGGCCGCGGTTCGCGTCTGCTCAGGAAGCGGAGTTGTCCAAGCGGCCGGTCACCATTCGTGTCACCTGGGGTGGAGGGCAGGCCCACGCCTGGTCGGGTTCGATCCGTCTGGTGCCAGCGGAGGGCGAGGCGACGATTGCCGAGGATCTGCAGTGGCAGACGCTCTGCGGTGATGCCGATGCGGCCGCCACCGCCCACGCCGTCGGTGACACGATCTTTGTCCACGAGCCGAGTCGTCGGGGAGGCAACGGCGTCGAACTCGTGATTCCGCGCTGGCGTCGTGCACGGCTTGCCGTGCGCCTCTATGCCGATGGCGACGAACGCACAGCCACGACTTTTGAGACCGCCATCGCCGATCTGGTGCTGGATGCCAAGCAACAGGTGCTCGATCGGGATGGCAATCGGCTCACGCTGAAGGCCGCGCCCGGTGACGGTCTGCGAGTGGAGGTCATGGCTCAAGCCGCGCCGGCCGCCAACTCCGGAGGTATGTCGGCACTGTTCCGTCCGGGGGGGTCGTTCGCCTGGTAGTCGATCCGCTTCTGCCAAGGCGGTCATCAGGGACAACCGCGGTAGAACTGCGGATGCGGTTGAAACTGGCGGCCGAGGCCGAACCGCTGGTCGTTCAGTCGCTGATCCTTACGGAAGCCGCTGCCACGGCGGCGGAGCCGCGGCTTCAGTCCTATGAACAGGTCTCTTTCGACGTGCCGTTGCCGGCCCGCGAGGGAGCCTACGACATCGAACTGGAGGCTGTCGAACGGGGCGGCCTGCGGTGGTCGCGGCCCTTGGCGTCGCGGACGGTGCAGGTCGTGGCGGTCGCCGACGTGGCCATGCCGGCCGCCGACGTTGGCGGCGGTTGGAAAGTGATTCACGAACTCGATCCGGGGAGCCCCCGTCTGCATGAGCGGTTGCGACGGCTGCCCAGCGTGGGAATGTCGTACGTGCCGATGCCCGCCATGCCGATGCCGTCGATGACACTGCCAAGCATGCCCATGCCCAACGTGTCGCTGCCCAACGTTCCGATGCCGAACGTGCCGATGCCCAAGCTGCCCTCGGTGTCGTTGCCGTCCGTCTCTTCGATGGTGCCCAAACTGAGCGGTCTGTTGGCTGCAGGGCACTCCACCGTCGAAGCGCATCCTCTGGGACCGATGCTGCGGCTGCCGGCGGCGCGATCGGCCGACGAGCCGGCCTGGGAGGGAATCGCGATCGTCGGCACCCAGCCGGGCATGCCGCATCTGGTGGAGGTGGAGTTTCCGGTCGATCAACAGGCGGTTGTCGGCGTGAGCGTTCTGGAAACCGACGCGGCGGGCACGTCGGTCGAGGTGCGTGCCAGCGGTGGGTTCGAGGTGGTGCCGCCAGCGGTCGGCGACAGTGCCTCCGATTCCACACCGTCGGCTGCGAGGCTCGGACGTCATGCGTTTGTCTTCTGGCCCACCACCCGGCATCCCCTGATCCTCATCGCCAATCCATCGCCTCGCAGCCCGGCGGTCTTTGGGCGGGTGCGTGTATCGGCGGGGCCGCAGCGGCCGCCAGCCAAGGCTGCGGTCGCCGCAGGCCGGAGCTTCACCGCGACGGCCGGTGTTGGCCGTCGCGTCCACGCCTACATGCCGACCCCCGACTTCTCGCAGTTTGGGGCGATGGAGCGGGCGACCAACGGCTCTGGTCGGCCGTTTGCAGACTGGAAGACATTTCTCTCCGGTGCCACCCACGCGGCCGAATGGCTTTCGGTGCAGGGGGCTGCGGGGGCGATGGTGGTCGTCT
>JBIIMX010000055.1:0-13407 GCA_044337765.1 Pirellulales bacterium
AGAGCGTCTTGCCGTCGTCATTGAGGAGTTGGGTGAACCAGCCCCGCTCCTCGTGGCCAGCCGCTTTCCGCCGCAATGCGTCCACGACCGCGTCGGTGTTGGGGTAGAGGTCCTTGAGTGCGATCGCAACCTCGTTCACCTCTCCGCGAAGCACTGCATCGGCTTCGCGATAGAGGGCTGCCCTCGCCCCCACCTTCACTGCGAGCAACGCCATGAGCGTGACCAGCAGGACGACGAGCGTGTTCCAGATAGTGAGCCGCACGCGGAGCGTGGCCCATGGAATCCTATGAAGCAGTCGTGAGGGCATAGCCACGGCCTCGGATCGTGCGGATGAGCGAGTCGTTGCGACCCCTGTCGAGTTTTCCCCGCAGTCGGTTGATGTGCACCTCGATCACGTTCGTCGGCCCGTCCCAGTCAAAGCCCCAGACGTGCTCGCAGAGCATCTTCCGCGTGACGACCTGGCCCGTGTACCGCATGAGGAGTTCCAAGATGCTGAATTCCGTGGGCGTGAGTTCGACCGTGCGGCCAGCCATCGCGAGCCGCTTGGTGGCCAGACTCAGGTGCAGATCACCTGCCTCCAGTTCCATGGCGGGCTTGTGGGCTGTTCGACGGTGCACCGCCTCTATCCGCGCGAGCAGCTCGTCGATCGCGAAGGGCTTGACGAGGTAGTCGTCGGCGCCGGCCTCGAAGCCCGCGAGTTTGTCTGGAACCGTGCCGCGGGCGGTGAGCACGATGACAGGCGTTCGCACGCCGGCCTGACGTGCCGCTCGCAGCACATCGAGGCCGCTTGCCTTTGGAAGCATCATGTCAAGCACCACGATGTCGCTCGACATGAGCGTCTTGTCGCGGATCGCCGACTCGCCGTCGGCCACCCAGGTGCAGTGGTGCCCCGCCTCGCGGACCGCCGTGCTGACGGCCTTGGCGATGACCGGGTCGTCTTCGATGATGGATACGTGCATGAGATCAGACGCCGGGGTCAACGCCTGTGCTTTGCACGCTTACGGTCGCGAAAGCATGGCGGCAGACGATATTTGTCTACGCTATCGTAGCCGGACGTGGTGGTGTCGCGAAGTCGACCCGGTGTGCCGGGGCCTCTTCCGGTGCTGGCGACCCCTGTCTGCGGATTTCCAGAACGGTCTGTCGCCGCAGAAGCGTCCTGTTGCTCCCGAGTTCTTGTGCGGCATGGCCAAAACGGAAAAAAACCGGGTGTTATCCGAGGCACTGTCCACCGCAGATGCGGCAGTGCCCCGTGGCAATGCGGCGGGGTTCGCAAGGTACCTGCCGCAGGACGCGGCGGCGGGATTCCTCGTCTTTCTCATCGCGCTGCCCTTGTGTCTGGGTATCTCGTTGGCCTCCGGTGTGCCGCCGATCGCGGGGATTTTTACGGCCGTGGTGGGTGCGATCATCACGACGTTCCTCAGCGATTCGGAGCTCACCATCAAGGGGCCGGCAGCAGGGCTTATCGTGATCGTGTTGGGGGCGGTGCACGCGTTCGGGTTCACCGGTGGCCGCGACCTCGACGCCGATATGAACGCCTATCGGATGACATTGGCGATCGGTGTCGTCGCCGGCATCGTACAGATACTTTTCGGCCTGCTCCGAGCGGGTGTTCTGGGCGACTTCTTTCCCACATCCGTCGTGCACGGGATGCTTGCGGCAATTGGCGTCATCATCGTGCTCAAGCAGGTGCCGGTTGCCATCGGGCAAAAGGCATCCGGCGAGCCGCTCGAAATTCTGCGGGAGTTGCCCGACACCGTCTCGCGGCTCAACCCCCAGATCGCCTGCATCGGAGCCGTGAGCATGATCGTGCTCTTTGCGTGGCCGTATCTCCGGATTCGGCTCGGTGTTCGGTGGCTCAAGGGCATCCCCGGACAGCTGGTCGTATTGCTCGTGGCAGTTCCGCTCGGGATGCTGTTCGGCCTGGGGAACGACCACACGTACGACTTCGCCGGCCGCACCTATCAGGTTGGGCCGGCGTTTCTCGTCAATGTGCCTCGCAATATGTTGGCCGCCGTCGCGTTCCCCGACTTCACCGTCTTTGCCTCTCCGGCAACCCGGGGTGCCGGAGTGGTCTGGGTGGTGATGTTTTCGCTGGTGGGAAGTCTCGAGTCGTTGCTCAGCGCAAAGGCCATCGACATGGTCGACCCCTGGCGCCGGAAAACCAAGCTCGATCGGGATCTGATCGCCGTCGGCGTCGCGAACGTGGCGGCATCATCGATCGGCGGCCTGCCGATGATCTCCGAGATCGTTCGCAGCAAGGCAAATATCGACAACGGTGCCCGCACGCGATTCGCGGATCTCTGGCACGGACTGTTTCTGTTTGCCTTCGTCGCCCTTTTGCCAGGGCTGGTCTGCACGATCCCGCTGGCGGCGTTGGCGGCGATGCTCGTATACACCGGCTGTCGGCTGGCATCGCCGAACGAATTCATCAGTATCTACAAGATCGGCCGCGAGCAGTTGGTGATCTTCGCTTCGACGCTCGTTGGTGTGTTGGCAACTGATCTGCTGGTAGGCGTGCTGATCGGCATCGCGGTGAAGTTTTTCATACACCTGCTGAATGGGCTGCCGATTCGAACGATGTTCAAGCCCTTTCTCGAGGTGATCGTGCTCGACGAGAGTACGGTGCAGGTTGATGCCCGTGGCTCAGCCGTGTTTTCGAACTGGATCCCCTTCCGTCGGCAGATCTGCCAGCTCGGACTCGAGCAGCAGCACAACATCGTCGTCAATCTCGAGGGAACAAAACTCGTCGACCACAGCGTTATGGAGGGACTCCATACGCTGCGGTCAGACTTCGAACGAGCAGGACTCACTCTCGAAGTGATCGGCTTGGACGCGCATCACGCTCTGTCGAACCACCCGTTCGCGACGCGCAAGCGGCGGACCTGATTTCAGACGATGTCCGGGCGGCCCGTCATTCCCACTCGATCGTCGCCGGCGGCTTCGAGGAGATGTCGTAGACCACGCGGTTGATGCCCCGGACCTCGTTGATCACCCGCGTGGAGATTCGTGCCAGCACCTCGTACGGCAGGTGGCTCCAGTCGGCTGTCATGAAATCCTCCGTCTCGACTGCCCGCACGGCCAGCACGTCGTCGTAGGTCCGGGCGTCGCCCATCACGCCCACGCTCTGTACCGGAAGGAGCACGGCAAAGGCCTGTGAGGTCTTTCGCATCAGCCCTGCCCGTTCGATCTCTTCCAGCACGATCGCATCGGCCTCGCGGAGTGTGGTCAGGCGGGGCTTCGTCACCTGCCCGAGGCAGCGAACCGCCAGGCCCGGCCCCGGGAAAGGATGCCGCCAGACGATCCGTTCCGGCAGGCCCAGTTGCAGCCCCAGGGCCCGGACCTCGTCCTTGAAGAGGTCCCGCAGCGGCTCGATCAACTCGAATTCCAGATCGTCCGGAAGCCCGCCAACATTGTGGTGGAGCTTGATCGTGGCGGCCGGGCCGTCGGGTGCGGCACCGCTTTCGATCACGTCGGGATAGAGCGTGCCCTGTGCCAGGAACTTCGCGCTCTTGATCTTGGCGGCCTCGTCGGAGAAGCACTCGACGAACGCCTTGCCGATCCGTTTCCGCTTCTCCTGGGGCTCCGTAATGCCGGCCAGAACATCGAGGAATTTCTGCTCCGCGGGCACCACATGCAGGTCTGTTTTGAAATGCGTTTGAAATTCGTCGATGACGGCCGCAGCCTCGTTCTTCCGCAGCAGGCCGTTGTCGACGAGGATGCAGGAGAGCTGGTTGCCGATCGCCCGCGACAAAAGCGCCGCCACCACCGCCGAGTCGACGCCGCCCGAGAGGCCGCAGATGACACGGTCGCTACCGACCCGCTGCCGAAGACCAGCGATCACGCTCTGTGCAAAATCCTCGAGCCGCCACGAGCCGGAGCACCCGCAGGCCGCCGTGAGAAAGTTCTTGAGGATCGTGCCGCCGGCGGGCGTGTGGGTGACCTCGGGGTGGAATTGGAGGCCGTAGACCGGAAGCGTCGTGTGCCGGACGGCGGCCAGCGGACAGGTCGTCGTTCGAGCCAGCGGCCGAAAATCAGCCGAGACCTGATCGACCTGATCGCCGTGGCTCATCCAGACCTCGGTGTGGGCCGGCACGCCGGTGAAGATCGTGTCGGCGTCGAGCACCTCGCAGGTGGCTCGGCCGTACTCGCGGGCCTGTGCCCGGCCGACCTGACCGCCCAGGGCATCACAAGCCAATTGCATGCCGTAGCAGATGCCGAGCAGGGGAATGCCAAGACGGAAGATGCCGGGATCGCATCGCGGGGCACCGGTTTCGTAGACGCTCGACGGCCCGCCCGAGAGGATGATTCCCTTCGGGGCCATCGTCTTGATGCGGTCGGCGGCCAGGTCATGGCGGACGATCTCGCAATAGACGTGCTGCTCGCGGACTCGACGGGCGATGAGCTGGGCGTATTGCGAGCCGAAGTCGAGCACCAGCACCCGCTCTGACTGCTGGGAGGTGCCGGTCGACGAAGGATTCGACGTGGTGCTGGAGACGGGAGACGCTGGCATGGCTGGCTCGGAAATACAGGGCGGAAAAGCTGGTCAGTATAGAGGTACCCTGCCGGTTGGAAACACTGCCTGTATCCGCGGCGTTATTCCGGGCCTGCTATAGTCTCGCCTGAGCCAGCCCGGCTCTTTTTCGTCTCCCTGCCACCCATCCTGTCCGCCCCATGCTGACGCTGCTCACCAACGACGACGGTATCTTTGCACCCGGCCTGGCGGCCCTCGAGCGGGCCCTGCGACGGCTTGGTGACGTGAGCGTGGTCGCACCCTCGACCGAGCAGAGCGGCGTGGGGCATGCCATCACGTTTCTCACGCCGCTCACCGCGAAGGAGATCTTCGATGGCCCACGCAGCCGCGGTTGGGCCGTCGATGGAAGCCCGGCCGATGCCGTGAAACTCGGAATTTCCGAGTTCTGCCCCAGGCGGCCCGACCTCGTCGTCAGCGGAATCAACAGCGGACTCAACGCCGGCATCAATGTGCTCTACTCAGGCACGGTGGCTGCGGCCATCGAGGGAGCCTTCTTCGGCATCACGAGCATCGCCGTCTCGCTCGAGTGGGACGAGCATGCCAACTACGACCGCGCTGCCGAGATCGCCGCGGACGTGCTGGCCGGGTTGCTCGCCCGCCGGCCGGCGGCTGGCAGCCTTTACAACATCAACATCCCGACGCGGGCCCTGCGTGGCACCCCGGAACTGCGGGTCGTGCCGATGAGCATCGCCCGCTATGGCGAGGCCTTCGAACGGCGGGTCGATCCCCGTGGCCGGTCGTATTACTGGGCCACGAACGACCCCCCGCCTCCTCCGTCGCCGCACGAGTCGGATGTAACGGCGCTGGCCGCCGGCAAGGTGACGCTCACGCCGCTGGACTACGACCTCACCCACCGTGGCAGCCTCGAGGCCCTCGCCGAGGGGCCTTGGCGGATCACGCCGTCTGGCTGATCCCCTTCTGCAGAGTCACTTCCCGGCGGGTGGCGTTTCGACTTCTTTCGGCACCAGACTGTTGAGGCCGTCCAAGGGGCTCGGCCCGGAGGGCTCGTCGGCTGGTTGCCCCCGGTTTGGCCTTCGGGACGGTCTTCGATCGGGCTTCGGTGGGGCCTTGCTTTTCACTCCAGGCGTGGGCTCCGGAGGTGGCTCTTCGACGACGGTCGCTTCGGTTGCCTCACCGACAGCCGAGGATTCACTCGATTCGTCACCCTCGCTATGACTGTCACCGCGGCCGAGGAACAGCCAGCCAGCCAAGACCAGCGGGATGGCCACCAGGAGTGCCGAAGCGAGCCAAACCAGGAGCGGGAGGCCTGCGTATCGCCGCCAGAGCCACTGCCGACCTTTCGTCGCCGCCAGTCCGTGCGGCGATGCTGCTACCGGGACAGTTGGGTTGCGGTTGGCAGTTGCGGGCACTTTGGCAGAACCCGAGGCCGTATTGATGACGATGCCTCCTGTCGCCGCCGCGCTTTTATGAGATTCGGGCGAAACCGCAGGAACACCCGTCTTGGAACGGGATCCGCTCGAGGGCGGTGGCGCAGAGGCCACGACATTCAGGTCATCGCCCGAGCGTGGCGGTCCACCGACCGCAAACCCGCTGCCAGCACCGCTGCTCGACCCGCTGCCAGCACCGCTGCCAGCACCGCTGCCAGACCCGCTGCGGGTCACAGGGAGAGTTGGCGTTGCAACGGCCCGCGTCGCAGCGGAATCGCCCGTGCGGCGAAGCGGTTCACCGGTGGCATTCGCATCCGGGGAAGAACGCCTGAGCGAGGTCCGCCGTGGCGGCTCTGGACGCTGTCTGCTCGACGCGGTCGCCGTCATGGTCAGCCAGGACGCGAGGGCATCGGCCACTTCCTGCGCCGTTTGCTGGCGGGCGTCGGGGTGCTTCTCCATCATGCGGAAGTAGAGTTCCGCAATCGCTGCGGGCACGTCGGGCCTCGCGTCGAGCAGGTTCGGCGCGGGCTCGTTCATATGCGCGCGGATGCGTTCGGCAAGCGATCCCTTGGCGAAGGGCGCGTTGCCCACGAGAAGATAGTAGAGCGTGCATCCGAGCGAGTAGATGTCGGACCGCCTGTCGGCCTTGTGGCTGTCGCGGGCCTGCTCCGGTGCCAGATAGTCGGCGGTGCCAAGCACCTTTTCATCGTGCGCCTTGGTGAGCGAGGCATCTTCGTCGTCGTTGGCCAACGCCAGCCCGAGATCGAGAATCTTCACGTGGCCGCGTTTGTCGACCATCAGGTTGGCAGGCTTGATGTCGCGGTGCACGAGACCCTCTTCGTGCGCGTGGTGGAGTCCCAGAGCCGCCTGCCTGACGAAGTCGGCTGCCTCGCGGACCGGCAGGGGGCCATCCTGCTTCACCCGCCCGTGCAGGTCGGTGCCGTCGATGAATTCCATCACGATGAAGTGGATCGATCCCGAGATATCGAGATCGTATGCCCTGGCAATATGAGGGTGGTTGAGCTGGGCCGAAGCCCGGGCCTCTCGCTCGAAGCGGGCCAGGTAGGAGGTCTGTTCGACCCGCTTCACGGGCAGCACTTTGATGGCCACCTTGTTGTGGAGCGACATATGCTCCGCCAGGTAGACGCTGCTCATCCCCCCTGCCCCGAGCAGCCGGAGGAGTTTGTATTTGCCGAGCACAAACCCCTTGTGGCGTCCCTTTCGGAGTTGCTCCATCTGCCAGGATGTGAGCAATTCCTGCTCGATGAGCGACTGGATGCAAGCCTCGGGGACGGGGCCGGTCGCGTCCTTCCACGGCTCAACCGCGGCGTCGAGCTTTTCCGCCTCGACCAGCCCGCTCGCCCGCGTGACGCGCAGGAATTCTTCCATCGTCTGGGCAGGCGTTGGAGCGGGGTCTGACATACGGGTGAAAAGGCGGCTGGGACTGTGGCGGTTGGCAGGTTCGGCCGAGGACCACTTCATGGCTGGTCCCGACGACGCTCTCGGCTATCCTAGCCGAAACATGGTGTTTTTGCTCTATACCCGCCGCGGCTGCCATCTCTGCGAGGCGGCGGAGGACATGCTGGCGGCGCAGGGGCGATCCGTGAGCGTGAAAAGTGTCGATGTCGACACAGATCCGAACCTGCAACTGCTCTACGGGCTCCGCGTGCCCGTGCTCACGGCCGATGGCACCGTCGTGATGGAGGGCCGCTTCGACGAGTTCGCCTTGGCCCGCCTGTTGGCTGTGGGGCGTTGAACCGCGCGGGCCTGTCCGGCGGTCTTCAGCTCAGAGCCCCAATTTCAATCCCCGGCGATCGAGGGTGTCGATCAGCCCCGAGGCCGACGTGAAGATCTCGGCCTGCCAGCCCGCGACCCGGGCGGCCTCGACATGGGCGGGAATGTCGTCGCAGAAGAAGATCTTGTCCGGTGGCACACCGACACGCTCCGCTGCCAACCGGTAGATGTCGAGCCCAGGCTTGGTCGCCCGTACTTCATGGCTGAGGACGATCTCCTGAAAATTGCCCGGAAGCACGGAGTAACGCTGCGCGAGAAGGTGCTCCCAGTGGGGGCCGCAGGTGTTGGAGAGAATGCCCAGGCCGCAGCCGGTGCGTTCCAGACCGGCGATCACCGGCAGCATGTCGATTTTGAGCGAGAACATGTCGCTGGCGGCGCGGGCCAGGGCTTCAGGATCGGAGGTCGTGCCGGTTTGCCGGGAAAACTCAGCGTGAAACTCCGGCCAACCGATTTCGCCACGTTCGATCCGTTCGTGGAGGTCACCCTCCATGACCACGGTGCGGATGGTCGCCGGGTCGCCGCCGCTGACCTCGGCCATCTGCCGGAATGCCCGGTCCCGGTCGAACGAAACGATGACGTTTCCCATGTCGAGGAAGACGAATTCAGGACGCACCGGATCTGGCACCTTACACCTGCATCTTTCAAACGGGGGCCGAGGGAACTATTCTGCACGAAACCCCAAGGACAACGCCATGCCCACTGTCACCGCCACTGCCGTTCTCAATCGCTACAGCTCCCGGATCACCCAGCCCCGTTCCCAGGGGGCCTCGCAGGCCATGCTTCTGGGTACCGGTCTCCAGCCGGCCGACCTCGACAAGCCGCAGGTCGGCATCGCCAGCATGTGGTACGAGGGCAACACCTGCAACATGCACCTCGACAAGCTGGCGGCCCGTGTCCGCGAGGGCGTGACGGCGGCCGGGATGGTGGGCATGCGTTTCAACACCATCGGGGTCAGCGACGGCATCTCGATGGGAACCGACGGCATGAGCTTCTCGCTGCCGTCCCGCGACATCATCGCCGACTCGATCGAGACGGTCATGCAGGCCCAGTGGTACGACGGGTTGGTCGCCATTCCAGGCTGCGACAAGAACATGCCCGGCTGCCTGATCGCCATGGGCCGGCTCAACCGCCCCGCCCTGATGGTCTACGGCGGTACGATCCGTCCCGGCCATCTTGCCGACGGCACCCCGCTCGACATCGTGTCGGCGTTCCAGTGCTACGGCGAATACGTCGCCGGCCGGATCGATGACGCCCGGCGCAGCGACATCGTGCGGCGTTCCTGCCCCGGCGCCGGTGCGTGTGGTGGCATGTACACGGCCAACACGATGGCCACGGCTATCGAGGCGCTGGGAATGGCGTTGCCCGACAGCGCCTCGATTCCGGCGGAGAATCCCGGCAAGCTCGACGAGTGTCAGCGGGCAGGCGCGGCGATCCGTCGCCTCCTCGAACTCGATCTCAAGCCCCGCGACATCATGACCCGGCGGAGCTTCGAAAATGCCATTGTCACGGTGATGACGCTTGGCGGCTCCACCAACGCCGTGCTCCATCTGATTGCGATGGCTCGGGCTGTGGGTGTGCCGCTCGAGCCGGCCGACTTCCAGAGGGTCTCGCGGAGGGTGCCCTACATCGCCGATCTGAAGCCGAGCGGCAAGTTCGTTCAGGAGGACCTCCACTCGATCGGTGGTACCAGCGGACTCATGAAGTATCTGCTTGACAAAGGTCTGCTCGACGGCGACTGCATGACCGTGACAGGCAAGACGCTGGCGGAAAATCTCGCCTCGAGCAAGGGGCTTGCGGCTGGGCAGAAGATCATCCATCCGGTCGAGCACCCCATCAAGCCGACGGGCCACATCACGATCCTCCACGGCAATCTCGCGCCCGGCAGCGCGGTGGCCAAGATCACCGGCAAGGAAGGCTCGCGGTTCCGCGGGCCGGCCCGCGTGTTCGACAGCGAAGAGGCGATGCTCGCGGCACTGGAGCAAGGGGCGATCCAGCGAGGAGACGTGGTGATCATTCGCTACGAGGGACCGAAGGGAGGCCCCGGCATGCCCGAGATGCTCACGCCGACCTCGGCGCTCGTGGGAGCCGGACTCGGCAACGACGTAGCCCTGATCACCGACGGCCGTTTTTCGGGCGGGTCGCACGGCTTCATCGTGGGGCATGTCGTGCCCGAGGCGCAGGATGGCGGGCCGATCGCACTGGTCTGCGACGGCGACGTGGTCGTCATCGACGCCGACACCGCCTCGATCGACATGGAGGTGTCGGAGGACGAACTCAGCCGCCGACGCGGCCAGTGGGAGGCGCCGCCGCTCAAGGCCACCCGCGGCATGCTCGCAAAATACATCCGCTGCGTGGCTCCCGCCTCGCAAGGTTGCGTGACCGACGAATCGATCACCGCTTAGGCTTTCGGCCGGCGGTCGCGTTTGCGACCCCGTGGCCACGCGTTTTCAACGTGTGCAAGACACGGCAAGTTGGAAACTCGCCGCCACGAGGAGAGGTGGGCGAAGGGTTCGGCTCTGTGGCCACACGTTTTCAACGTGTGAAAAACACGGCGCGTGCAAAAACTCGCCGCGAGTCCGAGCAGGCGTCGCATCACTTCGGGAGCGGCAGCGACTCGACCGGGACGGGCGGTCCAGGGGCGATCACTGCTCCGGGCGGCAGTTGCTCCGGCGGGATCGGGGCACCGAAGACCGGACCGGCTGTCGGGGCGGGTACGCCAGCAGCTCCGGCCGTGGCCCCATCGGGTGGCTGGTAGTAGGGCTCCGCCTGCGGCACGGCGGCCACTCCGAGTTTCGCGAGCACCTTCGACAGCATCCGCTGTTCGAGGAGCGGATCCCGTCCGAGCGGGATCCAGCCGAGGTTGGGCGTCGGGGCGGCGACAGGTCGCGGCTGGTCGCCAACCTGCTGGCCGAGCGTGGGAAGCGGTGTGCCGTAGCGGTAGAGCGAGTCGTCGTTGCGAAACGATGCGCCGCCCGTGGTGGCCATCATGGGCCGCGGCATGTTTTCCAATTCCTTCTGCACCACCGCCTCGATCCGCCAGCCGCTGGCGTCGGGGCTGATCCGCATCGTGCCGATCCGTCTGATCGACTGCAGCGTGGCTTCAAGACGTTCGCGGAAGCCGATGGAATCGCCACGCCATGGTTCGAGGAGCGTTGAACCGGTCTGAGGAAAGGTGTCGATGCGGCCCTCCGCGGGGACACCGTTGGAAAATACCACCCGTTGCTCCGCCGCGATTTTGAAGTAGTCGTCGACCACGTCCACCATTTGCGTCCAGACGGTTTCGGCATCGAGAGGCGGTATGACGACCGAGTTTTTCGGCGCGGGAGGCGGGCCGGGAACGACCGGACCCGCGGGGCCGATCACCGTTCCCTCGGGGAGGGACGTGAAGGGATTGGCCGTTGTGGCAGCCGCTGCGGGCAGGATTTCTTGACCGCGGGCCGAAGTCGCGGCAAACGCAACCGCCGACAGCAGGATGAGGAGAGGCAGGCGAGCCATGGCTGCTTCCGCGGGGCCGCTCCGGAATGAC
The DNA here is from genome assembly GCA_044337765.1 of Pirellulales bacterium. Classification (GTDB taxonomy): domain Bacteria; phylum Planctomycetota; class Planctomycetia; order Pirellulales; family UBA1268; genus CAMCQY01. Next base: position 11,240 of record JBIIMX010000055.1, read on the forward strand.
GGAGCCCGAACTCCTGCAGACTGTCGGAAATTTGCCGCAGTGGCTCAAGGCCAGTCTGGCTCAGGAAAAAGAAGGCCCGCGTCCCGCAGAACCGGTGGGCGGAGCGGCGTTCCGGCGATCGAGCGCGTATCCAGGATAGCTGGAGCGACGGCCTGGCAGGCCAGAACAGGCAGGCGACGGGGTCGGCGAGAGCTCGAGGAGCTTTGGGCTATCCTGCCCACGCGACGAGACTCTTGCCGCCCCGTCGCCAATGCCACACCAAAGTCGAAAGCGACGGGGTCGGCGAGAGCTCGAGGAGCTTTGGGCTATCCTGCCCACGCGACGAGCCCCTCCGCCAGCGGAGCGGCGGACGCAGACTTGTGCCGCCCCGTAGCCAATGCCACACCAAAGTCGAAATCGCTCTAGATCACAGCACCGAGGCGGTTTGCCATCTCATCGAAACGACGGGCGAACCGCGTGTGTGAGGTGTGCAGGTGCTCGGCCTGCGAAATGAACCGGATGCGGTCGTTGCGCTCGATCCCCTGCTCCGTCAGGATCTGCTCGAAGGGAGCCCGTTGGTGTGCGTAGATCACCAGAAGTTTGTGCTCGTCGAGCTGCACTTCCATCTGGAGTTCCGGGTGCATCACGGCGATGCCGGTGCAGCCGTCGTCGAGCAGCAGATCCTCGAAATCCCAGAGCATGCTCTCGAGCACCGGCCGCTCGATTCCCTCGCGGGTGAAGTCTTCGTGGCTCGTCTTGTTCTCATGCGAAGTCTCGAGCACGACGTCCAGGGAGTCGCCGAGGGGCTCGAGCAGCCGCAGGAACGTCTCGAACAGGTGCTCGCTCGAGATCGCTGCCACGATCGCGGGCAGGCGGGTGCCGCTCCGGGGGTCGACGTAGGTGTCGTGCCGGTAGCCGGCGCGGGGAACGATGTCGAGCTGCCAGCCCGGTCGGATGGCGTCGGTGAGCGTGAACGGGCCGTAGTGGCGACGGGCGAGGTGGGCCTCGAGTGTGGCCCTGTCCGGACGGGCGATCGCCCCTTCCGGGGCGGCAGCCCTGAGAACGGCCGGTGCCGCGGAGGGGCTGGAGGGCTGGATGGTGTCGAGGTAGTCGTCGAGGAATCGCATGGTGACGGCACAAACCTGGGGGCGGGAGGGACTGGGATGAACGTCGCGGCGGACCGGATGGCCGCCAGACCCTCAAACCTAGGACACGCTTCCGCGCCGTGCGCCGGGGCCATCTGCTCGGCAGCCCGCGAAAAATTGCCGGTCGTTGCCGGTTTGATGCCCAGAACCCCATAATTGCGGGCTTTCCCGCGGATTCCGCCCCGCCGGATCAGCCCCCACCTTCTTCTCGCCCCCGCTCATTCCCGCTCATTCCAGACAGAGGACGCGTCATGGCAGGCAACATGGATGGAAAAATCGTCGCTACCGGGATCACCTTCGACGACGTTCTGCTGGTGCCCAGGCATTCTGCGGTCGTCCCGTCCGAGGTGGATGTGGCCACCCAACTTACCCGGGGTATCCGGCTCAATGTCCCGATCATCAGCTCGCCCATGGACACGGTCACGGAGAGCGAGATGGCGATCGCCCTGGCCCAGGAGGGCGGCCTCGGCGTGATCCACAAGAATCTCTCGATCGACCGGCAGTCAGAGGAGGTGGACAAGGTCAAGCGGAGTGCCAACGGAATCATCATGGATCCCGTCACGCTACCGCCCACAGCCACCGTGGCGAGAGCCCGGGAGGTGATGGATCAATACAACATCTCGGGCGTGCCGATCACCGAGGAGGGCCGTCGGCTTGTGGGCATCATCACCCGCCGAGACCTCCGCTTCGAGGAGAGCGGCGAGACCCCGATATTCGAGATCATGACGAGCTCCGGACTCGTCACTGCGACAGGCAACGTGACGCTCGACGAAGCCGAGAAGGTCTTGATGGCCAACAAGGTGGAGAAGCTGCTGCTGGTCGACGACCGCGGCCTGCTCGCCGGGCTGATCACGATCAAGGATATCGACATGATGAACCGGTTTCCCAACGCCTGCAAAGACAGGCAGGGAAGGCTCCGCGTGGGCGCTGCCGTCGGCGTGTTCGACTATGACCGTGCCGCGAGCCTGATTTCCAAGGGCGTCGACGTGCTGATCGTGGATTCTGCGCACGGCCATTCGACGAACGTCATTGAGACCGTGGCGG
>JBIIMX010000409.1:0-3521 GCA_044337765.1 Pirellulales bacterium
TGGGTCGAGGTAGGCGGTGGTGGAGTAGTCCAGCGAGCCGAAGAACTCCTTCCAGAGCGTGCCGTCCGGGTTCCAGACCGAGTAGCGCTTCGGCTGCGCGTCGGCCTCGGCCACCCACAGCCGGCCGTTCTTGTCCACGGCAACGTTCCAGGGCTTGAGCATTCCGGCCGGGTCAAACTTCCCGACTTCAGGCCTGCCTCCCGCGACGCCGTATTTCAACGCGACCTGCCCTTCGGCCGAGATCTTCCAGACCTGCATCGTCTTGCCGTGGAGCGAGACATAAACGTTGCCGGCCGTATCCACGGCCAGATGCCTCGGCTCGTCCAGATCCTTGACGATCGCCGTGAACAGCTGGGTCTTCAGGTCGTAGCGGCCGACGGCGTTGCCGCTGACCGCGTACAGACCGTCATCCGGCCCGGTCGCCAGGCCAAAGGGCTTGGGCAGGGTCTCCTCGCCGCGAGGTTCGCCCGAGGCGAGGTCAAGGAGAAAGAGCTTGTCGTCGGTCAGGCTGCTGACGACGAGTTGGTCGCCGATGACGGCGATGCCGTGGAACTGCCACGAGCGGGCGGCCCACTCCTTGCCGCTCTCGTCCGGGCGTTGGCCGGGGACGGTGGCCTCGGGCCGACCCGTGGCAAAAGGTGCCAGCATTCCGTTCTCCATGTTGACCTTCGTGACCTTACCGCCGCCCGCCGAGAGCATGTAGCCGAAGCCCTCGTTCAGGGCCACCGCGTGGCCGCAGGCGGCCGTGCTGAACTTCTTGCGGCCGTCCAGGTCCGCGCGGATGGTGGGTTGCGAGGCTTCGGCGATCGCCGTGCCCAGAATCACGCAGTCGCCGTCGACGGCCATCGTCTGCGGATGGCGGTAGTCCCCTGCCCAGCCGCCCGTGCCGTCCTCGGTCTGGTACGGCGGCGTGCCGCTGACGCCGATGTCGCAGACCAACTTCTGGCCAATCCCGTCGTGCGTGAGGATCTTAACCATGTAGGAGCCGGCCGGCACCGGCTTGTCGGCTTCGTCGAGACCGTCCCACATCCAGGTCTGCGGCCCGGCCGGATAGGGCTGTGCGCCGAGGCCGGTGCGGACGAGCTTTCCCGCCGCATCGCAGATCCCGAGGCTGACCTTCGCCGGCCTGTCGAGCGTGAAGGCCACGGGGATGAAGCCTGCGGCGCGGCTCGAGCCCGACTTTTCGGCGAGCTCGAGTTTGCCCTCCTTCTCGAAGATGGCCCTGCCCCAGCAACTCGGACCCATGTAGCCGAGGTCACCACTGGCGGCGTTGCGGACGTCGGTCATACCCATCCGCACCGCGGTGCCCTGGTCGTTGCCCCAGTGGACCTGCCACTGCATCTGGACACTGTCGCCCCCCGCGAACGGCCGCGGCGCCCGCAGCACTGCCCAGGGTATCCGGTACTCGCAGATGGAGCCCTTGCCGTCCGCGTCGGGGCGGTAGGCCCCCTCGACGCCGGGCGGGTTGAGCACGAAGCCGCTGAAGTTGAGCGAGTAGGTCGCCGAATATCCGGCCTTCCCGTCCTGCGTTGAATACCAGAGCGTGACGTGGTTGACGAACTGCTGATCCTCCGGCGACATCCGCCCGCCCGTCTGACGCGAGGCCGTCGACCTGATATCGGGATTGGAGACGATGCGAAGCTGGATCGCGTCGGCGTTCCAGGCCGACTTGTTGTCACCGCCGAAGTCGTAGTTGTTTTTCATCGGCGTCGGATCCTTGACGTGGGCGCCGACGTAGAGGAACTCTTCGTCGTACATCATCGCGCCGCGGACCGAGTACGACCCCTTGCTCGACTCGTCGATGAACATCGTGATCGCGCCGGAAAGGTCCCAGTCGTCGAGGCTGCCGTCGATCACGACCTTACCCGGCGGAGCACGAGGATGGCCAGCATCGAGCGATTCATCGCTTCACTCCGAGTGTCGTTCGGGCCGCGGGCGGACGGCTGTGCGAGTACGGCAGACCGTACGTCGACCGCGTCGGCGCCGCCATCACCCGAAAGATTGATGCACTGCTATTTTTCATCGGAGTGCGAATCCGCCAAGCGAGGCCAGGAGATGACATGAGAGAAAAAGTTCAAGGCAGAGCGGATCATTGGGAAACTCCCAACATGATGGCCGGCATGGCCTCTTGTGCTCGAGACGACGGAACGTCGAGACGAGTCAGGCGGTTGAGAAACTGCGAGTGTTCGGGCTACGCTGTGGCGACGACGTGGAAATACCACCAGGAGATGGGGCATGTGGCGGCTGATCGTGATCGCGATTGTGAGTGCAGGAGCCTTAGCGCACGGATGGGCTCGGGCCGCCGACGGGGATGCTGCCAGCCAGGTCCCGCAGCGGCCCAACGTGATCCTCATCCTCGCCGATGACTTGGGCTACGGCGACGTCTCATGCAATGGATCCGCGCGGATCCAGACGCCCCACATTGATCGGTTGGCGCGTGAGGGGCGACGCTTCACCAGCGGCTACTGCTCCGCCTCCACCTGCACGCCCACGCGATACTCGCTCCTCACCGGGGAGTACGCCTTCCGTCGTCGCGGCACCGGCATCGCTCCGCCGAACTCGCCGTGTGTGATCCCTGTGGGCATTCCCACGCTGCCCGCCATGCTCGCGCAGGCGGGCTACCGCACGGCCGTGGTCGGCAAGTGGCACCTGGGCCTCGGGGAACAGCGCACCGGCCCCGACTGGAACGGCCGTCTCGCGCCCGGCCCCCTGGAACTGGGCTTCGATGAGGCGTTCATTCTGCCCACGACCAACGACCGGGTGCCGCAGGTCTTCGTCGCGGGGCATCAAGTGAAAAACCTCGACCCCGCCGATCCCCTCTGGGTCGGCATGCAGAAGCCCGCTCCGGACCACCCCACCGGCGGCGAGCGCCGCGACGAACTGAAGATGGACTGGTCGCACGGGCACAACGACACGATCCACAATGGGATCAGCCGGATAGGCTTCTACACCGGCGGCCAGTCCGCGCGGTTTCGCGACGAGGACCTGGCCGACATCTGGGTTGCCGAAAGCGTGCGTTTCATCGAGTCGTGTGTCAGCGGCGACAAGAAGCAGCCGTTTTTCCTGTATCTTGCATCGCATGACATCCATGTGCCGCGAATCGCCCACGAGCGGTTTCAGGGAGCAACGTCGCTCGGGCCCCGGGGAGACTGCATCGTGCAGCTCGACTGGACCGTGGGCGAAGTGATGAAGGCAGTCGAGCGGCTTGGCGTCGCCAAGGAGACGCTCCTCGTGTTTTGTAGCGACAACGGGCCGGTCCTAGACGACGGCTACCGTGACGATGCGGTCGAGAAACTCGGCGACCACGCTCCGGCTGGCCCGTTTCGTAACGGCAAATACAGCGTCTACGAAGGAGGCACGCGCATTCCGTTCATCGCGTGGTGGCCGGGACACATCGCTCCAGGAGTTTCGGACGAGATTGTCTGCACGATCGACCTGGCCGCGAGCCTGGCCCGCCTGACTGGGCAGGCGATCACGAGCGGATCTTTTCCCGACAGCGTCGACGTGCTCCCTGCCCTCCT
>JBIIMX010000056.1:0-13372 GCA_044337765.1 Pirellulales bacterium
TGCCGTGCCCGGACTGCCTGCACCGATCCTCGACGAGGAGACGATCCGCCGCCTCTGCCGATTTGCGATCACGAACAACTTCCGCTGGCCACCGCCCGGGCGGCCGCGGCGGCAGTCGACCGCGAGGGCCGTGCTCGAAGGGCTGTTGGGACCGGCCGCTTGGTCGGCTGCGGCGTCAGGCTCTTCCTTGGGCCTCGCGGCCACCGGAGCGGGTGGCGGACAGTGGACGATTGCCATCGAGCAAGGCCGCCCCGAGTCGCTGCACCACGGGCTGCCTGATGCCACCGCACCGACCGCATGGATCCCCGCGGCTGCCCTGGAATCGGTGCTTTCAGGCCGCGAGACCCTTGCCGCCGTGCACCGCCGCGGTGGGATCACGATCGAAGGGGGGCAGGCGACAGACCGTGCGGCAACGCTTGGCATGCTCGACCGCCTGTCGACGGGCTTCGCTGGCGGCGGAGAGCGAGGGCTGGGAAAACGTGTGCCGCTCGAGGCTCGTTTTACTGCCGCCGGTCGATGACCAGCGGGTCGTGCGAGCGGACGTCGCCGATCCGCAGGGAGGCCTTCCCCGAGAGCAGGTCGTCAACGAGCGATCCGACCACATCGGCCCGCCAGCCCGAAGCAAGCAGTGGCGGGCGATCCTCGTCGCCGTCGACATAGCCAAGCTTCCATGCGAGCAGGTCGCGCATGTCGGAGGACGTGCCAACGAGCGCCGGCGCAAGGTGCATCTGCCGGCAGACACCCGCCACGGCCGTCGCCAGAAACTGTCCTAGCACAGCAAGCTGGGGGGGCGGCGCCCGGTGCTTTTCTCCACCCGGGCACTCCTCGTCGGGCAGTTCGAGACCGCGCTGAATCGCCTCCGACAGTCCGCGAAGGATGTGCCGCAGGTCCGAACGCTGCATCCCACGAATGGCAGAGATCTGCCGCTCATCGGCGCTCTTCCGCTTGCAGAGTTCCACGAGCAGGTCGTCGCGGAGCACCCGCTTGGGCGGCATGTCGCGGGACTCCGCAACGCTGTCACGCCAGTGCCAGAGCTCGCGGGCGATCGCCAGCTCCCGCCGCGACAGGCCGGAGAGCCCCGATACCCGCCGCCAACGCTTCCGAATGAACGACTCCTCCACCTCGTTTTGCCAGGCCTGCATTTCGTCCTGCATCCAGTCGGTCCGGCCTGCCGACGCCAGCTTGCCCTCGAGCTTTTTCCAGAGCTTCTCCAGGTGGCGGACATCGTCGAGTGCATACTCAAGCTGCGCCGGCGTGAGCGGCCGCTGCCGCCAGTCGGTCCGGGTCTCTCCCTTGTTGGTCGGCAGATTGAGGAACCGCCTGACGATTGACGCATATCCTGCGGGGTAGTCGTGATCAACGAGCCCCGAGGCGACCTGAACGTCGAAGAGCGACGAAGGGCGGGCTTGAATGGCATGGAGGATGAAGCCCATCTCCTCCCGGCCGGCATGCACGACGGTGGTGCGTCCGGGCTCGGTGAGCAGCCGCCAGAACGGCTCCAGTTCTTGCACCTTGAGCGTATCGATCACCGCCAGTGTGCCGGGTGCCGCAACCTGAATCAGGCAGAGTTGGCTCCGGTAGGTGTGCTCCGATACGAATTCCGTGTCGAAGGCAACGTGCGAGTGGGCGGCGAGCCGATCGACGAGCGCCCCGAGTTGCGACTCGGTCGTGATCAGGTCGTATCCGTCGGGAGAGTGGGCTTGAGTCACGCGCGGGATGCCAAGGGGAAGAAACCGGCTCGCGGGCAGCTTAGCAGCGTTTCGGCACGACGGCCATTTCAATCTGTCATGCACGGCCTGCCTTGCCGTAGGCCGTGATGCCGAGAGCAGCGGGTCAGAGAAACAGCAGGGAGATCAGGATGAAGACCGGCAGGAGCACGCCAAAACTGTAGCCGCAGTAGCCGAAGAAGCTCGGCATCTTCACGCCTGATTGTTCGGCGATCGCCTTGACCATGAAGTTGGGGCCGTTGCCGATGTAGGTCATCGCCCCGAGAAACACGGCGCCCAGGCTCACTGCGGTCAGCCTCGCCACGTCGACGCCCGCCATCGTGGCCCCTTCCGCAGGCAGCGCCTGGGCGGCCTTGAAGAAGACGAGATAGGTCGGCGCGTTGTCGAGCACGCTGGAGAGCGAGCCGGTCGCCCAAAAGAAGGCCTGCGGCGAATGGATGCCGAGGCTCGCTCCATGCTCGTGCAGCAGGGCCAAGGCCGGCTGCATGCAGACGAAGATGCCCAAAAACAAAGCGGCCACCTCCAGAATCGCTCCGTAGGTGAACCCGTTCCGCTCGCGGACCTCGTTCGAGCCGAGGGCCAGAGAGAGGGCCACGAGCGTCAGCAGCACAGCCTCGCGGAGGAACATCCACGGATGCCAGTCGGTGCCGGGCACGGCCTTGGCCGGGTCGAGCAGTCCCACCGCCGCGATGACGCCCGCCATCAGCAGGGCGTTGGGCCACAGGCCGCTGATCTTCAGCGAGCCAGCCATGCGGATGTCGCGCTGGATGTCGCTGGGCCGCTCCTTGGGATGGGCGTAGTACGTGTCCCAAAGCCAGTAGATCGCCAGCAGGGTGCCGTTGGTGACCAGCCACGGCTTCCAGAGCGACAGTGTCCAGAGAAAATCGACACCCTCGAGATATCCGAGGAATAGCGGCGGATCGCCGATGGGCAGCAGGCAGCCGCCACAGTTGCAGACCAGGAAGATGAAGAACACGAGCGTATGCGCCACGATCCGTCGCTCACGGTTGGTCTCCAGGAGCGGCCGCACCAGCAGCATGGCGGCGCCGGTCGTGCCGATGAAACTCGCGGCCAGGGCACCCACGCCGAGGAACGCCGTGTTGACGGTGGGCGTGGCCTCCAGATCGCCTTCGATCCGCACGCCACCGGTAATGCAGTAGAGCGCGAAGATAAGCACGATGAACGGCACGTATTCCGACAGCATCGCGTTGGCGAGCACGGCACCGGCCACGCCCCAGGAAGGTCCCGCCGCGCTCGGCGGCACGATTCCGTGGGTCGGAAAGTGGAGGTCGACCGGATGCCGGTGCACGAACGCGTAGTAGCCAAGCGTGAGCAGTGCGAGCAGGCCTGCCACGAGCAACTTGCTCGAATTGTGCTCCCACCAATGCGAGAGGTTCGTCGTGAGCGGCAGGATCGCGATGGCTCCGAGGAGCAACGCGAAGGGCAGCACCGTCAGCGGCGGCGGCGCGGTGCTGATGCCGGCAGCATGGTCGTCGCCGGCGCCGTGGTTATCGCCGGCAGCATGGTCGCCGTGCGGGGCGGCTTGTGCCTGCACCAACAAATCACGACCATGTTGTGGCCAGCCAAAAACCGCCGCGGCGGCATAGGCCACCAGCAGGGCGGCAATGCCGGCAAGCGTTCGGGCAGACGCCGAGGCCGTGGAGCTTCCCGCGGCAGCCGGGTGGGAGTGGGTTGAGTCTGTCATGGTGTGCTAATGTCTCCTGCGGAATCCGCCGCGGGAATGGTATGAAACTGGCCGCGATCGTGAAAGCACCATTGACGAACGGACATCCCCACATCGACGAGATCTGGCTGCGAGGCAATCTTCGCCCCGTGGTGTGGCTGGCGGCGAGTGCCGCCGTCCTGGCGGCGTCGCTCATCGCTCTGGCCGTCATCGGCGGAGCATCACGGCCGTGGTGGCTCATCGTGGCGGCGTTCTGCGGAATCGCCTGGTTCTTCGTCGGCATGCTGGCGTCCGCCGCCGCCCGGCCGCGGCTCCAACGCGTCGGAGGCTGTCTGCGGATCAGGCTGTCGCCGACCGCCGTCGCGGACGTGCCGCTCGATGCCGTCGAGTGTTTTTTTCAGGGTTCCAATCCGATCGCCCGCAGCGGCGAGCCGACCTGTGGCGACCATGCGGCCTTCCGCGTGAACACGCTGGTGATGCGGCTGGCGGAACGCGCTGCCGACTATTCCAAGCGGGAGACCTTCACGCCCTGGGGCACGTGGGATGACGGCTATGTGGTATTCGACGGACGCTGGTGTGAGCCGCTGTCGGCGGAACTCGCCAAACAACTCGGCCGGCGGCTCGTCGATGCCAAGCGGTCGCTGTCCGAGGAACAACTCGCGTCGGGAGTCGGGCCGTGAACTGGCAGGGGCTGCTCGTGAGCGTGCGGGACGCGGCCGAGGCGGCCGCAGCCTTGGAGGGGGGCGCCGCGATCATCGACGTCAAGGAACCGCTCAATGGTCCGCTCGGAGCAGCGGAACCGGAGGCGATCGCAGCCGTGGCGCGGGTCGTCGGCACCCGCCGGCCGTGGACGATGGCCTGCGGTGAATTGGGTGGCGAAGCCGAACCCGAGCAGCACACCGATCTGGCCCGGCCGATCGAGCCCGTGGCCGCGGCGATCAGGAGCCGGCTCGACCGTGTGCTGGCGCTGCTCGAGCATTCCGCCCTACCCCCGGCGGCGGTGAAGGTCGGCCTGGCCGGCGCGGCCGGAACAGACTGGCAACGCCGGCTTCTGCCGGTGTTTGAGTCGCTGCCGACTGGCAGCGATCGGGTCGCTGTGGCCTACGCCGACTGGCAGCGGGCGGGAGCGCCGTCCCCTGCGGACGTGATAGCGGCCGCCGGCGGGCTGGGTTGCGGGGTGCTGCTTTTGGACACGTTCGACAAAGCGGCGGGCGGACTGTTTGACTGTTGTCCTCCGGGCATGCCAGCGGCGTGGGTGGCAGCCGCGCGGGCTGCGGGGCTGCGGGTGGCGGTGGCAGGGCGGATCGCCGCCACCGAAATTCCCGCGGCCTGGGCTCTCCGGCCCCATGTGGTCGCCTTGCGGTCGGCCGTATGCTTCAATGGGCGGGAGAGTGCGGTTCAGGCAGATCTCGTCCGCCATGCCGTCTCCCTGGGCCGTGTCTCGAATCGCACCGGTTCATGACAGTCTTCCGTACGCCTTCCCAACCCTTTTTGCATGCAGGAGAACGGCCGTGAAATCGATTGAAGTCCGGGTGCCCCACTCGCTGGAGCGAGACGAGGTCCGTCGCCGCCTGGATCACGCGCTCGTGAAGGCACGAACTGAATATTCCGCCGTCGTTGGCGACATCGATGCCTCATGGGAGGGCGAGGACCGACTCTGCGTGCTCCTCACCGTCAGCGGCATGAAGTTCGACGGCACGGTCGACATCATGGTCGAGGAACTCGTCGTCAGCCTGCAGGTCCCGGGCATGGCGGCCCTGTTTGCCGGCCGGATCCGCGAAGGCATCCAGGAGCGTCTGGGAGGGTTGATCGGGTCGCAGCAAGTGTAGGACTCACGCACCCGCTGCCGTGGGTGCTCGCCGGGAATGTCGTCGCTGGTCGATTGAATCCTGTCGGTATTCCATTCCGGCAGCGCTCCTTCGTCGGAGCAGGAGACTGGATTGTCAGGGTGAACGTCATGCACTCAACGTCCACTGCCCGTCGCCCGCGTGGTGCCGCCAAGGCGGCCAGCCTGCTGGCCATCGGGCTGACAATCCTGGCCGGAGGCGTGCTGGCAACCGTCGTCCGGCCGGCCGTGGCCGCGCGTCTCCAACCCGACGATCCGTTTGCCGACGAGCTCAATCCGTTTGGCACCGGCAGGGCCAAGCCGTCGGCCCCGGCCGCGACTCCTGCACAAGAGCCGCGTCCGGCGAACAAACCCGCCGCGAAACTGCCCGTGCCATTCCCGGAGACGACTGTTCCCGGAGAACCTGCCGAACGCGGTGAACGCACCCTTGGCCGCGAGGGACGTTCGGTTCCCCGCGCCCGGAATCGTGATCGGGATGGCGATCGAGAGTTGGGTGGCCAGAGTACGGCCGAGGCCGACCAACTCCGTCGGGAGCGGCTGTTCGGCTTCGGCGATGCAGCCGAAGAGGCCGAGCAGCGTGAGCCGTCGGAGGCTGAAAAAAAGCTCGCCGAGGCGGACCAGTTCGAACGGCAGGGAAAGTTGGACGAGGCCCGCCAGCTTCTGCTCGAGGTGGTGAAGCTCGAGCCGTCGCTGATGGTCGGGCACCTGGCGCTCGGCGTGGTGCTGCGGCGGCTCGGTGATTTTCGCGGGTCTGTGGATGCCTGCTCGCAGGGGATCGAGATCGATCCTCTGGAGCCCGAACTCTTCCTGCGACGCGGCATCTCCTGGTTTCATCTCGGACTCTACGGCATCGCTCTGGAAGACTTCGAAGAGGCTGCGGGCATGTCCTACGATGATCCTCGGCCGGAGCTCTGGCGGGGGCTCACGCTCATGGAACTCGACCGCCCTCTGGAGGCGATCAACGCCTATGCCTCGGCCATCCGTCGCGACCGCACCTTCATGCTCGCCTACTTGAATCGGGGCCTTGCCTATCTGGCGACCAACGAACCTCGCAAGGCGGAGTTCGACTTCAATCAGGCCATCCGTCAAACGCCGAAGGATGCCCGCGCCTGGGCCAATCGCGGTGTCGCTCAGGCGAGGCAGGGACGGTATCGCGAGGCGGTCGAGTCCTACGAGACGGCGTTGAAAATCACCCCAAAGAACAAGGCGTTGCTGCAGAATCGCGACGCGGCCCGCAGCATGGCCGGGCAGGAGTCTGCGAACCGCAGCCGGTAGGGGAGGGAGTGGTTGCGCGGGCTTTGAGCGTTGTTCTTTTTGGCTCAGGGCTTCGCTGGCTCAGGGCTTCGCTGGCTCAGGGCTTCGCTGGCTCAGGGCTTCGCTGGCGTGGCTCACCCGCAGCGTGTCGCCGTTGATCGTCCACTGGAGCGCGAGCGGTTCGAGGATCGCGTCGAGCAATTGATCGCGGGATGCATCCTTGACAGTTGCCCGCACGATCTCCCCTGGAGCGATTCCGCCGCGGGCGAGTGAATCGCGGTCGAGGTCGAGCTTCAGTGCCAGCCGCGTGGCGACGGCCTCGAGCAGTTCCTCAAGCGGAGCGGCGACCTGCAGTGAAAAAGTCTGCCTCCCCGCAGTCGGCTGTGGCTGGTCCTTCTGGGGCCTGTCGTTCTTCGGCTGTGCCTTGGGCCGCCGGCCTGCCTGACCGCCTGCGGATGTTGCGGCGTTGGACGAGGCGACCGAGGCTGCGGCGGGCGGCAGCCCGGCGTCGATGGGAATGATCCTGCCGCTTGGCATGTGGGCGGTCGCCGATGCGGCCTGCCAATCAACCCGGAGCTCAAAGAGACGAAGCAGGAGGTCGAGCCGTTCGGCCAGCGTCATCTCAGGCAGCGAGGTCGCCGGCAGGTGATCGTGGGGCACCCGTTCGGCACCCTCGAGTGTGATGCCCGCGTGTGTGGCGGCGGCTGTCAGCAGATCGCGGGGCCGGGCTCCGGCGGTCCACTGCCAGGGCATGCGTTCGTTGAGCACGGAACGCTGGCGGGCGGGCAGCGAGGCCAGTCGTGCCACGCGGGCCGCCTCGGCACGGATGAAGACGGCGGCCGTGCCACGCGGCACGATCAGCACCGACGACGTGAGCGTGGCCACCTCGCCGCCGGCGCTCGCGGCGGCCCGCTCGAGCACTGCGAGCAGTGGTTCATCCCGACACTCGAGTCGGACTGTCGTGTCGGGGTCGAGCCGTCGATCCACCAGCACCGGCATGCCTGCGGTGTCGCTCACTCGGCGGGCCCACTCCCGCAGCCCGATGCCGTTCCACGTCGCCGTGATGGGAGCATCGAGGTCGGCCGTGGCGGCGCGGCAGATGGCCCCGATGCCGCTCCAGACGATGATCGCGCAGCTGATTGTGAAGCCGATCGTCGCCCGGGCAGACGGCACGGTGTGCCGTGCAGTAGGCTCTGGCCAGCAGCGAAACGACGCGGGCGGCGGCACGGGCGACTCCAGATAAAGCACTCGGGTCCATCAAGCACTTGGATCCAGCTTGGCGGGCCTTCTTGCAAAGCATACCGCCGCGAGCGACACCAACGACAGACGACCATGGCAGCCGAAACAACGATCGTCGTGCTCGGGGCAGGAATCAACGGCGCCGCGATCGCCAGAGAGCTCACGCTCTCCGGCGTCGGGGTGATCGTCGTCGATGGTAACGACATCGCCGCAGGGGCGACGGCCTGGTCGACACGGCTCATTCATGGCGGCCTGCGGTATTTGGAATATGGCGAAATTGGGCTCGTCCGAGAAAGCCTCGCCGAACGGAACCGGCTGGTGCGACTCGCGCCGCATCTCGTGCGACGGCTGCCGTTTTATCTGCCCGTGCAGGGCCGCTGGGGCGGTCTGTGGGCGGCGGCGGCCAGACTGCTCGGCTGCGAGTCGTTGGCCCGCGCCTGGCTGGGGCGGCGAGGACGGGGCAGCTGGACGGTCGGAATCGGGCTCTCCCTCTACGATCTCCTGGCGGCGGGCGCGGGCTGGCCGCGGCATCGCATGGTGCGGGCGGGCCGCGCCGGCATGCCGCAGGTCGATGCCGAGGCGTTTCCGCTCGCCGGCCTGTATGACGATGCGCAACTGCTCTTTCCCGAACGATTCACGGTGGAGTTGCTCGTCGACGCCCGCAGGATCGCTGCGGCCGCCGGTACGCGGTTCGAGGTGGCAACGCACCGCGAGGTGCAGTTTGGCCGTGACGGCGTGCTCAGGATCGGCGGGCCTGCCGCGGGGGGCGGTCCACTCGAGGTCAGGCCCGATGCGGTCATCAATGCCACCGGCGCGTGGGTGGATCGCACGCTCGAATCACTGGCGGCAGCGACGCGAGCCGGCGTTTCCCGCCAGCTGATAGGCGGCACCAAAGGCAGCCACCTCGTGGTGCGGTGTCCGCCGCTCCGGGCCGCTCTGGCCGACTACGGCGTCTATGGCGAGGCGGCCGACGGACGGCCCGTCTTCGTGCTCCCCTTCGGCCCCGACCTCGTGCTCGTGGGCACCACCGACATCCCATTTGCCGGTGATCCGGCGACCGCGAGGGCCGACGAAGCGGAGATCGCCTACCTGCTCGCAGCGGTCACGCGACTCTTTCCGGCGGTCACGCTGCGGCGCGGCCACGTGCAGCAGCACTACTGCGGCGTGCGGCCACTGCCTTTCGTTTCCAGTGATCGTCGATCTCCGGCGGGAGTCACCCGGCGCCATCTGGTCGTGCGGCACAGCGACGCGTCGCTGCCGCTGTGGTCCATCGTGGGCGGCAAGCTGACCACCTGCCGCAGCCTCGCCGAAACAACGGCAGCCACGGTGCTCGGCACATTGGGGCTGCCGGTCCGCGGCACGTCGCGGGAGCGGCCGCTTCCTGGAAGGTATGACGATGCAACACGCGATGCCACCGTGCGCGAGTGCCGCGATCTGGCGGAGCAGGCGGGGGTGCCGCGGGCCGACGCCGCCAAGGTCGCAGACCGCACCGTCGGCCTGTTTGGAGCACGTGCGGCTGCGATCTGGCAGGGTGGCCGCGGTTCGGCTGCCGCCGGCCAACTGATTCGTGGGGTTGGTCTGCCACGCGAGGCGGTGGGATTCTGCGTCCGCGAGGAGTGGGCCGCCACGCTCGACGATCTGGTCGAGCGGCGGCTGATGCTGTCGTTTCACGAAGGGCTCAGCCGCGAGTCGATCGTGGACGTCGCGGAGTCGTTCGCCGCCGCCGGCGGACTCGCTTCGGATCGCGTTGCCGCCGCCGTGGACGGATGCGTGGCACGCTTGGAGCAACGGTATGGACGGAGCGTGCGCCCGATGGTCGACGTGCCGAAGCCGGTCGATGGAAACGCCACGAGGGAGTGAATCAAAGATGGACGCCGTTGGACCAGCGAAGAGATGTATTCTGGCACTCGACCAGGGCACGACGTCGAGCCGAGCAATCCTGTTCGATCGTCGCGGCGTTCCATTGGCGACCGCGCAGGAGGAGTTTCCCCAGATCACCCGGACGCAGGCCGCGCGGGCAGAGGGCATGGGGGCCGCGGGCGGCGACACTGAAGACGTGGCGATCGTCGAGCACGATCCGGAAGACATCTGGCGGTCGCAGATCTCCTGTGCCCGCCGCGTGCTGGAGTCGAGTGGTACGACGCCGGACCAGGTGGCCGCCATCGGGATCACGAACCAACGTGAGACAACCATTCTCTGGGATCGGGCCACCGGTCGGCCTGTCGCGCCGGCGATCGTCTGGCAGAGCCGCGTTTCGGCATCGATCTGCGGTCGCCTGCGGGCCCAGGGCATCGAGGACGACGTCCGCCGGCGCACCGGACTGCTCCTCGATCCCTATTTCTCGGCCACGAAAATCATGCACCTGCTCGAGACGGTGCCGGGCCTGCGGTCGCGGTGCGAGGCGGGCGACATCCTCTTCGGCACGGTCGACACCTTTCTGATCTGGCGGCTCACCGGCGGCCGCGTGCATGCCACCGATGTCACAAACGCCAGCCGTACGCTCCTCTTCGACATCCACCGGCTTGCATGGAGCGACGACCTCTGCCGGCTCTTCGACGTGCCGCGGGCGATGCTGCCCGAGGTGCGGCCGTCGAGCGGTTCGTTCGGCGAGACCGCCCCCGAGTGGCTGGGGGCGTCGATCCCGATCGCGGGGTGCGCCGGTGACCAGCAGGCGGCCGCCTTTGGTCAGGGCTGCGTGCGGCCAGGCGACGCAAAAAATACCTACGGCACCGGCGCGTTTTTGATGTTCGCTACCGGCCAGACGCCGGTTGCCAGCCGGCACGGGCTGCTCACCACGCCGGCATGCACGCTGCCGGAAGCCGGCCCGTCGGCCGCTCCCGCCGTGGAGTACTTTCTCGAGGGCTCTGTGTTTGTGGCCGGCAGCTTGATCGGCTGGCTCCGCGATGGCCTGGGAATGATCGGGCATGCCAGCGAGATCGAGCCGCTTGCCCGGAGCGTTGAGGACAGCGGCGGCGTGATGGTCGTGCCTGCGCTCACGGGGCTCGGCGCGCCCGATTGGGATCCGTTTGCCCGGGGGCTCATGATCGGGCTCTCGCGTGCCACCGGCAGGGGGCACATCGCCCGTGCGGCGCTTGAAGCGATTGCCCTGTCGGTGGCCGACGTCGTCGGCTGCATGCAGCAGGATGCAAAACTGGGCCTGAGTCGTCTCCGGGTCGATGGCGGTGCCAGTAGCAATGATCTGCTGATGCAGATGCAGGCCGACGTGCTCGGCCTGCCGGTGGAACGCCCGGCCGTGCTCGAGACCACGAGCCTCGGAGCGGCGCTCCTGGCCGGCCTGGCGACCGGTTTCTTTTCCGATCACGCCGCCGTGGAGGAGGCACGACGGGTGGAGCGGACCTTCGAGCCGCGTCTGGCTGAAGAAGCCCGTGCCCGGCTGCTCACTCGCTGGAGAAATGCCGTCGAGCGATCGCGGGGCTGGGCCCGTCCGGGCTGAGCGTCAGCGGACCACCGTGCCGGCGGCCGGCACGCGTTTCTCGGCGACCATGGCTCCCGATGTGTAACGCTGCGGATTGGCGGCGAACGCATCGCGGGTTTCGGTCGAGGAGAAGAGGTAGGTCCGCGATTGAAAGGTGACACCATAGCGACGCTGGCCGGGGGCGCTCTTCCCGGCATCGAATGCCAGGACGGGATCGTCCCCGGAGAGCGCGGGGGCATAGCGGTCGGGATCGGCGAGGAATGCCTTTTGCTGTTCGGCACTGGCGAAAAGATAGGTTCGTCCGCGGTGCCGGGCTCCCCACTGCGCGCGGCCCTCGACCCACGCGCCGCGTTCTGCGAGCGTGACCGGGCAATATCCTTCGAGGCCGACGGGCATGGAGCCGTAGAGATCGGGTTCCGAAGGAGTGGCCGTCGCGGCAGCTGTCTGCGTTGGGCCATCGGCGGCTGCGGTCGTGCCGGTCGGCGTCTCCTTTTTGGCCGGCGTCTGCTTCGAGAACATGCTGAACGGCTTCTGGATGGCAGAGAGGAGCGACGCCGTCGCGGACGGCTTTGGTGGCTTGGTCTCGGCGAGGGCCGTGGCGGAGCCACCGGCGTTCGGGGCGGCCTGGGTGGGTGGTTGTGTGGCCGCCGGGGGCTGCGGGGCTGCGGCATTCCTCGCATCGGCAAGCGATTGGGATGAGGATGTCGCAGCGTTCGCCGGCGAGCCGGTGTTGGGCATCGAAGCCACCGCAGAAGCAGGAGAGGCAGACTCCGAGCCCATTGGGCGGGGCGGCTGGTTTTGCGGCTGCAGGCCCAGCCAGGGGGCCGACACAGCGGTCGCCTGCGAAGGAGCAGCAGGCATGGTGGGCGTGGGCTCGATGCTGAGAGGCGCCTGTGGGGCAGTGCTACCGAACGCGGAGCTGACGGCGAGTCGCGCGGGAGCCGCTTCCTTTTGCAGGGGTGGCGTGGCCGCGGCCGGTGGCATAGCCGCGAGGTCAGGTATGGCGGAGAGCGAATCGGTCACCGCAGCCCCTGCTGTGGGGGTCGGCGGCACGGATGGGGACAGTGCCGCAGTCGGGGCCGCTGCAGCGGCTGGGACTGCAGCAGGAGCCGCGGCCGCCAGGCTTGGCGTCGTGGTGGCTGGCGGCACCGCCTGTGTCGCGGCCGCCGTCGGCAGGCCCATGTCGGTTTCGCGAAACGATGCGGCGATGGAGGACTCGGGGCCGCTGGCCGGGATTCCGTCGTCACTGGCGAAGTCGGAAAGCATGCGGACCTTGGCCGCAACGGCTGTAATCGCCTTGCCACCCGGCGGAACCGTGCCGCGCACGTCGGCCGGTGCCGTCACACGTACGGCCTTGCCGCCCTCACCACCAAAGGACGGCAGTGCTCCTGAGCCGCTTGCGGAGAGATCGCCAAAATCTCGCAGACTGTTGGACGTCTCCGTCGTGGTGCCTTGGCCCATGGATCGGCCTGCCGAGGCGAAGGCCGCCTCCTGCACCGCCCGGGCCGCCGCGGCCACGAAGCCGGCGGGCGTTTCGGGAAGTTCGAATTTTGACAGCAGCTTTTCATCGGCGGTGACAACGCAGGCGGTGGGTACTTTTGTGATGCCCATGCGGCGGGTGGCTTCGGCGTTCGTGTCGACATCCACGCAGACCGGCTCAAAGCAGGCCGTGATGAGCGCGACGGCCTCGTCGCTGGCCAGCGTCGTGCGGTCGAGAGTGGTGCTCGCCGAACTCCAACTGGCGGTGAAGATCGCCAGCACCGGCCGGTGGCTGAGTTCGGATGCGCGGCGAGCGGTCGCGAGATCGGGATGCCATGGCACCGCGGCGGATGCGACGACCGTCCATGCTGACGACAACGTCAGCACGGCCACGGTGGCCACGAGGCTGCTGATTCGGGGGCGGATTGGCATAGGAATCACCATGCAGGTGGAAGACATCACTCCAACCTCTGGGCCGCGCAGGCCTCTGGAGACGCTTGGAACCGAAGAACACGGGGATCTGAGGGCGAGATTCAGTCCGGCGGGGTGCCGTCGAACTTTCGATCCGGACGCCTTCAGACCCGAAAGATGTATCGGTCGAAGCGGTCGCAGGAATCGCATCGAAAACGCCGCACGCCCGGATTTCGGGGAGAGGGGCGTTTTCGTGGCCCCGCCAGCCCTCCCAAACTGCCTTTTTCTGCGGTCGA